>DAOVWW010000178.1 GCA_030636465.1 Gammaproteobacteria bacterium | reverse complement strand
GTGATGCATGGTCTGATTTCCTGCCAGGTTCAAAAGATATTATCTCTGACTGGCGTGCTCCACTTTCCTGTGGCAATTACAATGTTAAAACTGGTAAATGTTCAGGTCAGAATTTCTAAATAAAATCTGATATATTACTGAAAACAGTAAGTAACTAGAAGCCGCTCTGAGTAACGACTCAGAGCGGTTTTGTTTTTCTCAACATTTAAACGACAGCTTAAATAATATTGTTTAACTTGATACATGCAAACGAATAACACTGTAATAATTATGCGTCACTGGCCAACTATAATAGTTTTTTTACTTTCCTTACTCATTACACAAATGAATGTGGCGATGGCCGAGGACGATGCTCTGGAACATATCCAGACGCTGTTAATGAGTAAGAATTTTAATGAAAAAACACAGGCGGTTTCTTTACTTGCCCTCAGCGCCCATGTTCGCTCTGCTGAAATACTCAGAGCCTATCAAGATGGCAAGCTGTACTATCGAAAAGCAGACAAGCGCCTGCTGCTCACTAAAAAACAGGATAGAGAATATTTTATCAGTGATGCACTGACTGGTGATGAGCTTGGCGTTGTTAAGAAGCGCGAAATCAAGAAAATCACGTCCAATAATACCATTCGAAAAAAGATACGTATCGTCCTGGCAGGTAAACAATTAAACAGTGCTGATGCTGATGTACGCTATCAGGCTGTGAATGAAATGCTTGGCAACCCTGATGCCAATGTTATAGCTCAATTGAAGAGTCGGTTGTTGCTGGAACAGGATAAGAAAGTAAGCGATGCCATTGAACTGGTTATCGCTATCTCAAATATTGATGCGCCGCAGAATGAAATTCGGTTGGCTTCTATAGCAACAGTGTCCGGCAGCCTGGAGCCCATAGTACGCAGTAAACTTGAGTCAATTGCTGCAGATGATAACGATGAAGAAGTACGTGCTGCGGCTAAAACAGCATTGGATAACATAAGCGTAAAATTGCAGGTATACAGCTTCCTTGAGACCTTGTTTTTTGGCTTGAGCCTGGGTTCAGTACTGGTGCTGGCCGCTATCGGTCTGGCCATTACATTTGGTGTTATGGGTGTGATAAATATGGCTCATGGCGAACTTATAATGCTGGGTGCATACACTACTTATGTGATTCAGCAGGCCATGCCAGGGTTTATTGGCGCTTCTATCATTATCGCTATACCTGTGGCTTTTATCGTTTCAGGGTCGGTGGGTATATTAATTGAAAGAACGGTAATCCGTCATTTATATGGTCGGCCATTAGAAACACTGCTGGCAACTTTTGGTATCAGTTTGATTCTACAACAAGCTGTACGCAGCATATTTTCACCACTCAATCGTTCAGTGGTGACGCCAGAGTGGATGTCGGGTTCACTGGAAATAAATAGTGTCCTGTCACTGACATATAATCGACTCTATATCATCTTCTTCTGCCTGCTGGTATTTCTGGCCTTGTTTCTAATATTAAAGAAAACCTCCCTCGGTTTGCAGGTGCGTGCTGTCACCCAAAACCGTGCGATGGCACGGGCGATGGGTGTACGCTCGGCATGGGTAGATGCCATGACTTTCGGTCTGGGCTCGGGTATTGCCGGTGTCGCGGGTGTTGCCCTGTCTCAGTTAACGAATGTCGGTCCCAATCTGGGGCAGGCTTATATTGTGGATTCATTCATGGTGGTTGTCTTTGGCGGAGTGGGTAACCTTGCAGGGACATTAATCAGTGGTTTCAGCCTCGGTGTGGCAAATCAATTCCTTGAGCCCTGGGCAGGGGCCGTATTTGCCAAAATATTGATCCTGGTTTTCATCATTCTGTTTATACAGAAACGCCCACGCGGTTTATTCCCGCAGAAAGGGCGTTCAGCGGAGGGCTAACAGAATGTTTATCATGCGAATATTAAAAAATGATCTTGGCGGCCAGATACTGATGAGCCTGTTGTTGATTGCTCTGGTTGTGGTACCGGTGTTAAACCTGCTGGTACCAGAATCTAGCGCGATGCATCTCTCTACCTATACGGTTACTTTACTGGGTAAATACCTAACCTATGCATTGCTGGCTGTAGCGGTAGATCTGGTCTGGGGCTATCTTGGTATTCTGAGTCTCGGACATGCCGCATTTTTTGCCTTAGGTGGTTACGCCATGGGCATGTATTTGATGCGGCAGATCGGTGACCGGGGTGTCTACGGCAATCCGGAACTGCCGGACTTTATGGTTTTTTTAAATTATTCCGAACTTCCCTGGTTCTGGCAGGGTTTTGATATGTTCTGGTTTGCCGCCATTATGGTAATTGTAGTGCCCGGCCTGCTGGCATACGTATTTGGCTGGCTGGCGTTCCGTTCTAGAGTCACTGGCGTGTATTTATCTATTATCACGCAGGCCCTTACTTATGCCCTGATGCTGGCATTTTTCCGTAATGAAATGGGCTTTGGTGGCAACAACGGGCTTACCGATTTCAAGGAAATACTGGGTTATGATTTACATGCAGACAGTACACGCATTGCTTTATTTGTAGCGTCTGCCCTGGCACTGGGGCTAGGTTATCTGGCCTGTCGAGCGATCGTTAAATCCAAACTGGGCCGGGTAGTGGTGGCGATACGTGATGCAGAAGACCGTACGCGTTTTATTGGTTACCGGGTTGAATATGTAAAGCTGGCTATTTTTACCTTTTCTGCTGCCCTGGCAGGTATTGCCGGGGCTCTTTATGTACCACAGGTAGGTATTATTAACCCGGGAGAGTTCTCACCGTTAAATTCAATTGAGGTCGTCATCTGGGTCGCTGTAGGCGGTAGAGGTACTCTTTATGGTGCTGCTGCTGGTGCAATACTGGTTAATTATGCCAAGACATATTTCACCGGTGCATTTCCGGAGGTCTGGTTATTTGCACTGGGTGCGCTGTTTGTGCTTTCTACACTCTATCTGCCAAAAGGCCTGGTAGGCTTGCTAAACCGCAGAGGTGTTCAGTCATGAATTTGCAGGCATTAAGGTCGTTTACTGACCGCAGTCAGTACTATGATTTCAGGATACCCAAGATTAATGATGAACTGGACCTGAGTCATGGAACTATTCTTTATCTTGAAGGGATCACCGTTAGTTTTGATGGTTTCAAGGCCATTGATGATCTTAATCTATATATAGATGCAGGTGAGCTACGCTGTATTATTGGTCCAAATGGTGCAGGGAAAACGACCATGATGGATATTATTACCGGTAAAACCAGACCCGATGAGGGGACGGCCTGGTTTGGCCAGAAGATGAATCTTCTGCGCATGAATGAAGCTGAAATTGCTGAAGCTGGTATCGGCCGAAAGTTTCAGAAGCCGACGGTATTTGAAAACCATAGCGTATTTGAAAACCTGGAACTGGCAATGTCCAGCAACAAAAATGTTTTGCCTACATTGTTTGCCCGTTTAAGTGGTGAGCAACGTGATCACATTGATGAAGTACTGGAGGTGATTGGCCTGAGCGAGCAGGTAAAGGCTGCCGCAGGCGTGTTATCTCATGGTCAGAAGCAATGGCTGGAAATTGGCATGCTGTTGATGCAAAAGCCGCGACTACTTTTGGTTGATGAACCGGTTGCGGGCATGACACACCAGGAGATGGATCGTACTGCTGAACTGCTTAAAACGCTCGCCGGTAAACAATCTGTCATTGTCGTTGAACATGACATGGATTTTGTCCGTTCACTACAAAGCCCGGTAACGGTACTTCATCAGGGGCATGTATTAGCTGAAGGCTCGATGGAAGAAGTACAGAACGATCAGCGGGTTGTTGATGTTTATCTGGGAGGGCACTAATGCTGAAGTTAGAAAACATTAATCAATTTTATGGTGAAAGTCATACCCTGTGGGATTTGGATATACAGGTAAAAAAAGGTGAATGCACGTGCTTGATGGGACGCAATGGCGTCGGCAAAACAACTTTATTACAATGTATTATGGGTTTATTGCCTGTCAGAGAGGGGGCGATTATCTATAAAGATACTGACCTGGCAAAACTGTCTGTTGAACGCCGCGCGCATATGGGTATTGGGTACGTGCCTCAGGGCAGGCAGATTTTCCCTCTGCTGACGGTAGAAGAAAATTTACGTATTGGTTTGCAGGCCCGGCGAGATAGCTTGAAGACGATACCGGAGTTCATCTATGAAATGTTTCCCGTACTGCAGGAGATGTTAGGCCGCCGTGGCGGAGATTTGTCGGGTGGTCAACAACAGCAGCTGGCTATTGGACGGGCCCTGGTCACTGATCCTGAACTGCTGATACTCGATGAGCCTACCGAAGGTATACAGCCGAATATCGTCCAGGAAATAGGCGATGTAATACGCAAGTTGAATAAAGAAATTGGTTTGACAGTTTTGCTCGTTGAGCAGAAACTTCCTTTTGTCCGTCGCGTAGCCGATTCATTTATTATTCTGGACCGTGGCCGGGTAGCGGCCTGTGCAGAAACGGCAGATTTGAATGATGAACTGATTCGGAAGTACCTGACAGTC
>DAOVWW010000323.1 GCA_030636465.1 Gammaproteobacteria bacterium | reverse complement strand
TTCCACAATCTGAGCCACAGGTTTATCAGCTCATAGGCAAATCCTTTGCGGGTGCCCCGTTTAATGGCCACTGTGAGACTGGTCAGTGTGTGCGCATCATGACCGGAGCGGTCATGCCTGAAGGTTGCGACACCGTAATCATGCAGGAACATGTAGAAATACCGAAGCCTGATAAAGTACTTGTTGGTAAAGACCACTGCCCCGGACAGAATGTCCGCCAGGCTGGTGAAGATATTAAAACAGGTAATACTGTATTACAGGCATCACACAAACTGACACCTGCTGATCTCGGCATCCTGTCTTCTCTCGGTATAGGTGAGGTCAAAGTACGTCGACGACCACGGGTGGCCTTTTTTTCCACTGGCGATGAACTGCGCTCGATAGGTGAAGTACTACAAGATGGCGATGTCTATGACAGCAATCGCTATAGCCTGTATGGCATGCTTAAACGACTGGATGTAGAAATACTGGACATGGGCGTGGTGAGGGATGACATCGATGCACTGCGAGATGCCTTTTCTGAAGCCGCTGCCATGTCTGATGTGGTGATCACCTCTGGCGGTGTGTCCGTTGGAGAGGCCGATTTCATCAAACCCATACTCGAACAAACCGGTGAAATTAATTTCTGGAAAATCGCCATGAAACCCGGACGGCCACTGACTCAGGGCCGTATAGGCAATAGCCTGTTCTTCGGCCTGCCGGGAAACCCCGTTGCGGTTATGGTGACATTTTACCAGTTTGTTCAGCCAGCCCTGGAATATCTTGCCAGTGGCAGGAAATCCCGGCCACTGACTTTCACTGCAATCAGCAGTGAGGATATTTTTAAACGCTCCGGCCGTTACGAATTCCAGCGTGGCATACTTGAACAGGATGACCACGGCCAATTGACCGTCAAAAAAACCGGCCAACAAGGGTCAGGAGTGCTGACCTCGATGAGTCGAGCGAATTGTTTCATCCTGCTGCCAGAGGATTGTGACGGGATTTCAGCGGGTGAAAGCGTTAAGGTACAGCCTTTCTCAACATTCATCTGATGTTAGTGTAGCCAATTAATCAAAAAGTAACGGTCTCTGATAACAGCTACCTGATAGGTATTGATCGAAAGGCCTCACTTTTATTACTAACCTGTAATCTGTAAGGGTTAGCCCTGAATTCCTTTATAAGCACGAGTTATAGCAGTAAAATGGTTATTATCACGTAATCACACCTGTAACTATCAAATAATCTGGGACTCAACTGAGCACGGATACAAAATCATGAGCGAGCAAGACATCAGTACTGAAGAAGAAATTCTGCAGTTGGTCAAATCTACCCTGACTGCAATAGCCAAGGATACCTACACTCCGCCGGAACTCACCCATCCGCTTTCCAGTGACACCATCAACCAGATAAGAAACTGCTTTGGTGTCATTACCCAGCGTCAGCAGGCTCTTGCGGGTGCACGCGGTGAGGAATTCAAGGATCGGCCGCGGTACATCGATGAACCGAATGATACCTTCGTGGTCTCACTGGATGATTTCCGCGGCTCGACTAAAAAGGAAGAGGACTAATCATGCCTTATTATGTTTACCGTATGACCGACTCCGCCGCCGGTTTTGTCAAAAATCTGGAGTTGCTGGGTACATTCGATGATTACCGTAGTTCCAAGCAATTCACTAAAAAAACCCGCAGTGAGATGGATGGCAGTGTAGCTGCACAAATAAAAGTAATGTTCGCTGACAATGAGTTATCCGCGGAAGAACAACTGCAGGAAAAACGTGAAAAGCCCATTACTATGGAATGGGAAAAATAGTAGCGCCTGTTTGCCATGGACACTGCCCACGACCTTTTCTCCTACCGTAAAAACTGGGCGCACCGCTTCGGCACTGCCCCGATACTGCCTATGTCCCGCGCAGAGATGGACGAACTCGGCTGGGATGTCTGCGATATCATCATTGTTACCGGTGATGCTTATATAGATCACCCCAGCTTTGGTATGGCACTGATTGGCCGGGTTCTGGAATCACAGGGCTTTCGCGTCGGCATCATTGCTCAGCCTGACTGGCAGAGCGCCGACGCCTTCAAAGAACTGGGTAAACCCCGGCTCTTCTTTGGCATCACTGCCGGCAACATGGACTCCATGGTCAATCGCTATACCTCTGACCGTAAACTGCGCCACGATGATGCCTATACCCCGGATGCTAAAGAAGGCAAACGCCCTGACCGCTCAGTACTGGTCTATGCCCAACGCGCCAGGGAAGCATTTAATGATGTGCCCGTCATTATCGGTGGTATAGAAGCCAGCCTGCGACGCATCGCCCATTATGATTACTGGTCGGATAAAGTACGCCGCTCCTGCCTGCCGGATTCCAAAGCAGACATGCTGCTGTTCGGCAATGCTGAACGTGCCATAGTGGAGATTGCACACAGGCTTTCTGCCAACGAAGATATCAAAGATATTCGAGATGTACGCGGCACTGCTTTCATGACATCTGACATTCCGGATGGCTGGACTATTATAGATTCCACCGATGTCGATCAGCCGGGCAAAGTAGAAAAACGTGCAGACCCTCATACTGACCCTTATGCCAGTAAACCTGACTGCTCACAGCAAGATACTTCGGTCGACACCCCAAACCATCAGGTCGTCACCCTGCACACACGGCCACGTGGACTTGACCGTTCACGCACTGTTGTTCGCTTGCCTTCATATGACCGGGTCATTATTGACACGTTGCTATACTCCCACGCCTCGCGCGTCTTCCTCCTTGAGACTAATCA
>DAOVWW010000122.1 GCA_030636465.1 Gammaproteobacteria bacterium | reverse complement strand
GTCTATATAGAGAGTGTTATCTATTTTATCCAATATCTGTCGGCGACTCATCAGATTTACACCTGGTGTTTCAGCTAGTGACTCAAGTGCAGAAATGATTTTGTTGTTATCCAGATATACTGGCACCAACTTCATAGTGACCAGGGCAAAAAGAACCATGAGAGCGGAGCCTCCAATCAGGCCCCACATTGAAGAACCTTTTTGTCTACTTGCACACTTGTAGTTATTCATCTAAATCTCCTTTGTCGTAAACCATTTATTTGTTATCTGCATTCAACATAGTACCAATCCTGCTCCAGTTAACGCCACCGCCGTTAGACCAGTCCCAGGAAAACCAGATAAAAAATGCTTTTCCAACAACATTTTCATCCGGAACGAAGCCCCAGTAGCGACTATCGTTACTATAATTACGATTATCACCCATCACAAAATATTGTCCAGCAGGAACCTCGAATGTCATTAACTTTGCATTATTTCGTCGTGGATCGATTAAGATATTATGCTTAACTGTACCCAGATCTTCAATAAACTTTTTCAACGAGACATTTCTACTAACTCCATTTTTGAAGTTGTATGTATCATCATCCGTCTGAGTCATTAATATCCCATTGATGTAGAGTTTTTCACTCCTGTATTCAATCTTATCTCCAGGCAATCCTATGACTCTTTTAACAAAATGCATCTTCGGGTCATGAGGAAAACGAAAGACCATAATATCCCCGCGTTCTGGATCAGACAATGAAACCACTTTCTGATTTACCACAGGGAGCCTGACCCCGTAGCTAAATTTATTCACCAGAATAAAATCACCAATATTTAATGTCGGCAGCATAGAGCCAGAGGGTATTCTGAATGGTTCCGCAATAAAAGAACGTAATACGAAAACGATCAAAATGACCGGGAAGAATGCCTTGGCATATTCTACGAGTAAAGGATCCCTGGCCAGGTCACCCGCGCCTTCAAGCTTTGCGCTCCTTTTACCGGAAAAGAAAATCGCATCAAGTAACCAGATAACACCGGTAACTAAAAGTGCGATAAATAGTATTAATGAAAAATCCATGGTTAGTCCTCCGAGACCTTTAACACCGCAAGAAAGGCTTCCTGTGGAATTTCCACTGAACCTATCTGTTTCATGCGTTTTTTACCTGCTTTCTGTTTTTCCAGCAATTTTCGTTTACGTGTTATATCACCACCATAACATTTTGCTGTTACATTTTTTCGCAGCGCCTTAACTGTTTCTCTGGCAATGATCTTGCCACCTATTGCCGCCTGTATAGCGATATCAAACATTTGCCTGGGGATAATCTCGCGCATCGCCTTGATCAGTTCACGCCCTTTATATGGGGCGTTACTCTTGTGTACGATGACAGAAAGTGGCCCTACGCGTTCTGCATTAATCAGCACATCAACCCTGACAACATCGGCAACCCTGAACTCCAGAAATTCATAATCCATAGAAGCGTAACCTCTGCTGACAGATTTCAGTCTATCAAAGAAATCCAGCACAACTTCACTCATTGGTAATTCATAGGTCAACATGACCTGCCTGCCCAGGTACTGCATGTCTTTTTGTAAACCGCGTTTTTCATTACAAAGCTGCATGACACTGCCGACATATTCCTGCGGCATCAACAAGTGGGCAACAATTATAGGTTCTCTGATTTCCTCGATTAGGGAAATATCAGGCAGACGGGCAGGATTATCGACTCGTACCACACCCCCTTTTTTTGTCATCACTTCATAGATGACAGTAGGAGCGGTGGTAATTAGATCAAGATCATATTCTCTTTCCAGGCGTTCCTGAATAATCTCCATATGCAGCATGCCAAGAAACCCGCAGCGATAACCATGCCCCAGGGCATCAGAGTTTTCCGGTTCAAAATACAATGAGGCATCATTCAGACTTAATTTTTCCAGGGCATCACGAAAACCGTGGTAATCGCCGGAACTAACAGGGTACAGACCCGAGAATACGCGTGGCTGGGATTCTTTAAATCCTTCCAGTGGTTCTGCAGTCGGTCGATCTCGCAGTGTTACCGTATCACCCACACGCGCGCTGCGGATGTCCTTGATGCCTGCAACCATAAAACCCACTTCACCACAGCGTAATATTCCAGTTTCCGTGCGCTTGGGGGTAAAGACACCAACGTTGTCGACGATATACTCACTACCAGTGGCCATCAGACGAATACGGTCTTTTTTCTTTAACTCACCTTCGACAATTCTGATCAGTGAAACGGTACCCAGATAGTTATCAAACCAGGAATCTATAATCAGGGCTTTTAAGGTAGATTTAGAGTGATCAGCAGGTGGAGGAAGGTCTTTAACGATAGCCTCCAGTACATCTTTAACGCCAAGGCCACTTTTAGCACTTGTTTCTACTGCATCAGAGGCATCAATACCGATGACATCTTCAATCTCAGCACGAACCCGCTCCGGGTCAGCAGCAGGAAGGTCTATCTTGTTTAGTACAGGCAGTACTTCAAGCCCGATATCAACAGCGGTATAACAATTCGCAACCGTCTGTGCTTCAACCCCCTGAGCGGCATCGACAATCAACAGCGCCCCTTCACAGGCCGTGAGCGAGCGAGAGACCTCATAAGAGAAGTCCACGTGGCCGGGAGTATCGATGAGATTTAACTGATATGTTTCACCATCATCAGCCAGGTATTCAAGACGAACGCATTGTGCCTTGATGGTAATGCCTCGTTCTCGCTCGATATCCATAGAATCAAGCACTTGCTCATCCATCTCACGTTCTGTCAAACCACCGCAAAGCTGAATGAAGCGATCAGCCAGGGTAGATTTACCGTGATCGATATGAGCGATAATCGAGAAATTTCTGATGTGGTCTGTCGCAGACTCTGACACGCGGCAGGCCCCCATAAATGAAAACGCGAATTATACGCTATTGGAGGCCAAGAGAGGAATGTGATTCCTCTGTTTGTGACGTTATGGTTTCAGAACCAGAAATTGTGAGCCCTTGCCACGTTTAACCAGTACCGCGGCCGATTTCCCTTTCTTCAACGCTCCTACAGCAGCCTTATATTCCCCCGTATTCTTTATCTTGTGCTTATTCATCAGGAGAATGATATCGCCTTTTTTCAGTCCAGCCCTCGCTGCAGCCGAATCAGCCTCAACGATTGTAACAAGTACACCATTATCCAGTGCTAGCTGCTTCTTCTCTAATTTCGTCAAATCACGGACGCTCATACCGAGTAAACCCGTTTTGTCCTGCTTGCTGCTGGCATTGTCATCATCAAGACTGGCAGTTTCCGATTCCGGTAACTGGCCAATGGTGACATTTACCATTTTCTTTTTACCAGCCCGTATTACTTTAATGTCTGAAGTAGACCCTACTAAGGTACGGCCGACATAAAAAGGTAAATCAGATGAATGCCTGACAGGTTTGCCATTGTATTCAATAATAACATCCTGCACCTGCAAATCAGATTGTGATGCGGGGCTATCAGGCATTACGGATGACACCAGTGCACCAAATGGTTTATCCATATCGAGGGCTTCTGCCAGTTCTCGATTGACATCCTGAATGGTGACACCTAACCAGCCACGTTTGACCTTGCCCCCCTTTCGCAATTGATCCGCCACCTGCATAGCGAGATCTATCGGCACGGAAAACGCCAGCCCCATATAACCACCTGAACGGCTATATATTTGTGCATTGATGCCTACCACCTCACCATCCATATTAAACAGGGGGCCACCCGAGTTTCCCGGGTTAATGGCTACATCTGATTGTATGAAAGGGATATAGTTTTCATTTGGCAAACTACGGCCCTTGGCTGAAACGATTCCTGCCGTAGCCGTATTCTCAAAACCAAAAGGTGAGCCTATCGCCAGTACCCACTCACCTACTTTTAGTTCATCCGGCTTACCTGCTTTCAAATATGGCAGGCCCTCGGCATCTATTTTCAGCAGCGCAACATCACTGCGCTTATCAGTGCCTATCACCTTTGCTACTAATTCACGCCTGTCGGTCATGCGGACAATGATTTCATCTGCATTATCGACAACATGAGCAGAAGTCAGCACATAACCATCGGCGGAAATAATAAAGCCCGATCCCAGTGATTTAACACTGGGCTGCTGGCCATTTTGCTGCGGCAACTGGCCAAAGAACTTTTCAAAAAAGTCGTAAAAAGGGCTATCTTCAGGGATCTCTGGCATTTGCAACTCACCATGCCCGTTCAGCATTTTATTCGATTTCTGTTTTGTGCTGATATTAACAACAGCTTTACCCTGCTCCTCAACCAGATCGACAAAATCTGGCAGTGTAGAGGCATTGGACATCGATGTCAGGAAGAGTGAAATGACAAAAAATACGGGCAAAACAATAAACTTTTTCATGGGAGAAACCTCGACACTACAAAAATAGAATATAAAATATGAACTATGCTGGAGCGCTATCGCCTGTCAATTAAAAATGGCTTAAAGAATGCAGAAAATAATGCAGACCTTATAACCCGGCTGACAAATATAAACGTTAACAATGCACTGCCTAGTCCAGATAATATGGCGATAACTTCACCATTTTCAAGCCCGTAGGATTGTGCAATTGCTTCGCCCGCTGCGGCAGCAAGCACGAGAACAACAAGAGGAAGTAAATAGACCATCAATGAGGCAGAAACAAGAGCAGTTCGATTCAGACCAATAATAATTTCATCACCAGGCCTGGCATTGATGGTATTTTCTGCAACCAGCAATCTCTGCTTATTAGTAAATAATGGCGCTAGAAAAGATGTTCCACAGCTGCCACTTGAGGCACATGACTGGCAGCCTGATTGTGTCACCGGGGCGATGCTGGCAATGTTGCCATCGAGTGAGACTACAACACCCGGCTCTTCAACAATATTCATTTTTATCTCTAAAAACCACGACTATTTGATTAATATCAAATCAATGCTTTCGTGCCAGCGCTTCACCTATGGCTTTCACAGCCACAGCGGGCACTTCACCGACTACCGTTACATAATTACCATCAACAGTCCTAACATAGGCATTGACCGCACCCATGGTTTCCATGCTTGTTTCTGTGGGGAAGTCCTTTGCTTTCTCAATAAATACGGAGACTCCAGCCAGGCCGTCACTTAATATTATGTGTTCAAGCTGCTGCTCGCCCATAGGCATGGCTCGCTGTAAAATATTCACCAGATGGTAGCCTTCAGGCAAAGAAGTAAAATGCCAGGATGAATCCTTGACTGGCATCATTTCAGGAGGTTTTTTGTCGTTGTGCCATTCCAGTTCAGCCTTGCTGGTCATAGGCTGTAAATCTGAGTCGGGTATATTCACACCGATGTTTACGAAGGCAAACATGTACTGTTCAATGGTATTTTTCTGCTGATCAATAAGGACCGATTTTAACAACAGGCCGGTCTCTCTATCTGCCCACATTTCATAACCATAGCGATAAGCATCACGAGGTAGAATCAGTATGCGCACGGCATTTCTGTCTGCTACCCGGTCAAATTCCCCTGTGGATAAAATATAGTTTTTTTCTAAATCATCAAGATTACTTGCCATAAACCCCG
>DAOVWW010000146.1 GCA_030636465.1 Gammaproteobacteria bacterium | reverse complement strand
TACATAAATAATAATAGCGAAAAAGTGCAAAATCGAACCCGCCAGCACAAATAAATGCCAGATGCCGTGGGAATGCTTTAATAACTTTTTGTGATCCATAGCATAAAATATTATTCCAACTGAATAGGCTATTCCACCTGCGGTAAGCAGGTAAATTCCCATTTCGGCTAAGGTCAGTTTTAAGGCATCGAAGTCTAAAACTACCAGCCAGCCCATGGTTAAATAAATAACCATTTGTAATATTTCGATACGGTTCTTATTTTTCAGTTCCAGTGTAATGCCAATTATTGCCAGGCCCCAAACAGCGGCGAGTATCCATTTTCCATTGCTATCGATCAGTGACACCAGCATGAATGGCGTGTAGGTGCCGGCGATTAACAGGTATATCGCGATATGATCGAGCCGCTGGAAGAGTCGTTTTACAAAGGGGTTTTTAAAGCTGTGATACAAAGTTGAGACACTGTAAAGCATGACCAGGGTCAGACCATAAGTAAGAAACCCAATAGCAAGCAGAAGTTCCTTTTGCTGAACTGCAACGGTAATCAGTGCTCCCATCCCCATAACGGCCAGCACGGCGCCAACCAGGTGAGTGATGCTGTTAAATTTTTCAGAATAGTACATGTGTGAAATGCTCGCTTATTCAGGGTAAAATCTAATTTCCTCTCCCGCCTGCTCGGTTGCGAATTTTGTTAATTCGATAAAAAAGTCCGTCCCGTTGCGGTCATTATTCCAGCTTTTGTTTTCACTGTCATAGTCATAATGGAAGCCACCGCCGCGTGCTGCCAGCCATAGCTGCCCATTGGCACTCTGGTAGTTGATGATAATTTTGCTGCGGTCTTCAAACTCGATGGTGAGAATGTCGCTGATGGTATCGTAGTCAATATCAGCATCGCATTCGTCAAGTAGTTCTTCCAGTCGTTCCAGCGTGTAGCTGAATGCTTGTCTATTCGTATCTGTAGTCATGTTTTTTTCGATGTCGTAAATGGATTCACAGGTTATACTACGTGTTTTAGTGCATTCTACGCATTCTACTATGTCTGGAGTTATTGATGAAAATACAAATTGCAGGGTTGTTCGTGGTCACCAGCCTGTTTCTGATGTCAGCCTGCGGGCAGAAAGGACCCTTGTACCTGAAAAAAGAACCGGTTCCCGTAGCGGCTGCAGCCGATGTTGAAAAAGCAACTGAAAAAAGTGAAACAGAAAGTAAAATGCCCGCGCCGGCTGAAAAGCAGGATTAATATTTTCCATGGATCATTTTTCCTATCAGCATGGACAGCTGCATGCTGAGTCCGTAGCGCTTACTGATATTGCTGCAAGTGTAGGCACGCCAGCTTATGTCTATTCACGGGCGACCCTGACACGCCACTACCAAGCCTTTGATAATGCTCTTGAGGGTATTCCACATCTGATTTGTTATGCGGTAAAGGCCAATTCTAATCTTGCAGTGTTGAATGTGCTGGCAAGACTTGGTGCCGGTTTTGATATTGTATCGGGTGGTGAGCTGGAGCGCGTATTGCGGGCTGGAGGGGATCCTGCGAAAGTGGTGTTCTCAGGCGTTGGTAAATCGACAGTAGAAATTCGTGCTGGTTTGCGAGCAGGAATTAAATGCTTCAATGTAGAATCAGCCGAAGAGCTGAAACGTATATCCATTATTGCCGGTCAGCTGGATCTTCGGGCTTCTATTTCACTGCGGGTGAACCCGGATGTTGATCCTAAAACGCATCCCTACATATCAACCGGTCTGAAAGAAAATAAGTTTGGTATTCCCTCTGATGAGGCTTATGCGCTTTATACCCTGGCACAAAATGAATACCCTATGCTGGATCTGGTAGGGATAGACTGTCATATCGGATCGCAGTTAACCGAACTACTCCCTCTGATCGAAGCATTGGATAAGGTGCTTGATATTGTCGAAAAACTGACGGCTGCGGGTATAAACCTCAAGCATCTGGATATAGGCGGTGGGTTGGGTATTTCTTACCAGGATGAGAAGCCGCCATTACCAGAAGAATACGTGCAGGCGTTGAGACAAAGGCTAGCGCAAAGAAAACTGCCTGAACTGACCTTGATACTGGAGCCAGGGCGTGCGATTGCGGGCAATGCGGGTATCCTGTTGACACGTGTTGAATATTTGAAAAAAACACCTGATCGCAACTTTGCTGTGGTGGATGCGGCGATGAACGACCTTATGCGCCCGGCACTTTATGATGCCTGGCAGGAAGTGGTGCCGGTACTGCCGCGTAGCAGTGATAACAATAAAATCTGGGATGTGGTTGGCCCGGTATGTGAAACAGGTGACACCCTGGCGAAGCAACGAGAGCTTTCTCTGCATGAAGGTGATCTGCTGGCAATTCGATCATCCGGGGCTTATGGTTTTAGTATGAGTTCCAATTACAATACCCGGCCACGTCCCCCGGAAGTGATGGTTGATGGTGAAAAAATACACATCATACGTCGTCGTGAAAACATGGATGATTTAATGGCGATGGAAAGTTTATTGCCAGATGATTGATTGCCCAATATTGGTTCCTTAATTATTTGTAGGTGCGACAAATTCGCACAAAGATATTTTTAGAGCTTTCATTGTTCGAATAAATTCGAACCTACAGAATGAAGTTGATAAAATAGGTTCCCTATGAAGAATTTCTTTCTATTGTTGCTATTTTGTTTTACCTCGATAACGACGGCACATGCTCAGCAAACAGTGATGGAAGTTATTCCCCTTGGTTACCGATCTGTCAGTGAGATCATTCCTGTAGTACGGCCACTGGTATCACCTCATGGTACTGTCAGTGGGCTGCAGGGACAGCTGGTAGTCACGGCCACACCGCAGCAAATAGCTCAGGTTCGTAAAGTACTCAAGTCTTTAGATAAAGCGCCTGTTCGACTGCTGATTAGTGTCAGACGCGGCAATAATTATACGGCTCAGCAGGGTTCAGCTTCTGTTCAGGGGCGTAGCGGTAACATTGCTATTAATGATGCTGGTGTCAGGGTTGGAGTGCCCGCCGCAAGCCAGCATAAAGATAATGACTATTTGTCGGTGCAGGCAAGATCAAAGAAACAATATGAAGATATGAATATTACTCAGCAGGTACAGGTACTAGAAGGACGTGAGGCGCATCTTTATACTGGTGAGGAAATCCCTGTCAGAAATCGTGGTGTGGTATCTGGTCCGGGTGGTGGTTACGTCTATGACAGCACGGCATTCTATCCTGCGGTGACGGGTTTTTATGCTATCCCCCGTATTAATGGTGATGAAGTATTACTTGAAATAAATTCAGTCAGCCGGCAGAGAAATAATTTAACAATCAATGGTCGTTATCCGCGGCAGGGAAGACAGAGTGCATCGGTATCAAATGTCAGCACCACCGTTGCGGGTAAGCTGGGTGAGTGGATCACGATTGGCAATATTGAGCAGTCGGGTGACAGCAGGCAAAGTGGAATTACCTCGATATCGAAGCAGCAGCATGAGTCGACATCACAGATTTACGTCAGAGTTGAGAAGATTAAGGATCTGTAAAGATGAAATCAATTCCTCTATTCATATTTTTTGTAACTTTTCTGTTGTCGTCATGCACAACAACGCCAACCGGGCGTAGTCAGTTCATGCTGGTATCGGAGCAATCGGCGATTTCCCAGTCTGCTACAGCTTATGCACAGACTATGGATGGTTATGCTAAAAAAGGGCAGTTATCGCACGACCAGAAATTGATTCAGCGGGTAAATAGAATAACGGGCCGGCTGATCTACGAAGCGTTAATTATGCGGCCAGATACCCGTAGCTGGAAATGGAGCATGAAGGTAATCGATGACCCGAAAACAGTGAATGCCTGGTCTATGGCTGGTGGGCGGATGGCACTGTACACAGGGCTGATTGAGAAAATAAAACCCACTGATGATGAGCTGGCTCAGGTTCTCGCACATGAGATCTCACATGCCCTGGCGAAGCACACGGCTGAAAAAATGTCTGTGGCTCTGGCCACTACACTGGGAGTGATCGCTGTTTCGGCGGCGACAGATAATCGCAATATCGCTACGGGCGCATCAGCGGCCGCATTGGTGGCAGTGACTTTACCGAACAGTCGCGTGGCTGAAACTGAAGCGGATGAGATCGGTATTGAACTTGCGGCTAGAGCCGGTTATAACCCGCATGCTGCCGTTACTCTGTGGCAAAAAATGAGTAAGGAATCCGGCGGATCCTCTTTTGATTTTTTAAGTACCCATCCATCATCAGGTAAGCGGATTGAACGCCTGGATGCACTGACTACCAGTATGATGCCTTATTATGAGGAGAAAAAACCACACCCGGTTTATCCTTTATGATATTTAGGCTATATATACAACCGGATTGTGTGCCGATATTCACACTCATAGATATTTACTATATAAGGGAGAAACAATGAATCATAAAAGGACTTATGGGTTCTTTTTTTGGTTACCGGTCTTTTCATTGATGACTGGAACGGTAATGGCTGACGATATGATGTCTACCTATCGGCTGGCCAGTGAGCAAGATCAGCAATACCAGGCTGCAATTAGTACATATGAAGCTGAAAATGCCCGACTGGGAAAGGCAAGGTCGGGGTTGCTTCCATTTCTCGGGGCCAATGCCAGCAGCGTGAAGCGAAGCCAGGAAGTGACTAGCAATGACAATATTGCCGGTTTTGATGGCGAAGCTGATTACAGTGTAGATAGCTGGTCAGTGAATTTTAGCCAGGCATTATTTGATGTACCTGCGTGGCAGTTGTATAAACAGGCAAAAGCGAATCTTGAAAAAGCCACGCTGAATCTGGACTCTGCCAAGCAGGAACTAATATATCGAGTTGCCAATGTCTATGGACTGGCTCTGGTAGCACAGGAAAATCTACGTGTCTCGGAAGCCGAAAAGAAGGCACTGGCTGAGCAGCTGGAACTGGATCAGGAAAGATTAAATGTTGGCCTGGGCACAGTCACCAATCTCTATGCTACTGAGTCACGTTATAGCCTTGCGGTAGC
>DAOVWW010000316.1 GCA_030636465.1 Gammaproteobacteria bacterium | reverse complement strand
TTTCTGGGTAACAAAACGGGTCTGTGGCATAGGGCCTTCCACTGCATCAACCAGCAGCAGTACAGAGTCGACCATCGACAGTACACGCTCCACTTCACCACCAAAATCAGCATGGCCGGGAGTGTCTACAATATTAATCGTGTGCCCGCCCCAGTCTACAGATGTGTTTTTTGCCAGGATGGTAATGCCGCGTTCGCGTTCCAGGTCGTTGGAGTCCATGGCACGTTCCTGTACCTTTTCACGTTCACCAAAAGTGCCAGACTGATCAAGCAGGGCATCAACTAGGGTGGTTTTGCCATGGTCAACATGGGCGATGATAGCGATATTTCTAAGTTTGCGAGACACGATCTTATTCCGGTGGACAGATAAAGGGCGCGGATTATACAGGAGAAAGGGTGTAAAGTATTAAAAGTTTATAAGTATCTAATTATAGATACCCAGCTAACGGGGTTTCTCCGAATCAACCCTGATATAGAAAGGCGTTTAATTAGGGGTCGCTGCAACGGGTGTGGCCACCTGCAAGTTTCCGGTCACGCCAGAAATATAAAAATAACTGCTGCCAGAAACATTAAAAATAGAAAAATAAACAATGTGATAATGATCACATCACTTTTTTTCCGGACCTGATCCATCTCCATTATTTCCTGACGCATCACTTCACTAAAATCATTTCTTTGCTGTATCCGTTTTTTTATTTTTCCCAGCGGATCCAGGCTCTGAATGAAACTGTTTCTTTCGACATGTACAGGTAGCTGTGTTGTTTCTTCAGGATCAACATTTTTCAGCTTGTCTATGTGACAGGCGGCGCCTGCATTGGTGATAGTTCGTAGATATTGATAGGCTTTGCTTTTAGGCAGGCTTTTTTTGATAACCGTAGGCTGGCCATCAAACATTTCTAAAATCTTCTGTTCGGGTTTACCGAAGAGTCTTTGTAATTTTTTTACCACCTGAGCTTTCGGCGCATCGGCAAGGCAATAGCCATCGATGATTACACGGTAAACATCGTTGTCTGGTTTTGGTGACATTCTTATGGTGTCTGCATGTTAGTTATACTTTTTAAGCAATTATTTCTGCAATGCCTTAGTCATTTAGTAATGGGAGCATCTTTAATGACTATGAAAAGTATCTAAGATACTGATATTTAATGCAACCTTAGCTTGGCCTGGATGGTGCTTTTTCAGTCTGCATTAGCCAACTCTATTGATTATTTACCAGCATTCAAGCACAGTGATTAGCAATGCCTTCTATAACAAAACAACTCAAGTACAACATTACACAGGTTGATACCGGTTATTTACGTCCCGGTCTGGCTGCATGCTATCTCCTGATCGACCACGATCGTGTCGCAATTATCGATACCGGTGTAGAACACACCGTACCCAGAATACAACAGGTTCTAAAGGAGCAGGGGTTATCAGATGATAATGTGGACTATGTTGTGCCTACCCATGTACATCTTGACCATGCAGGCGGGGCAGGCAAGCTGATGGCAGTGTGCCAGAATGCACAGTTGGTTATACATCCCTTTGGTAGTAGGCATATGATCGATCCATCGAAGTTGATTGCTGGAGCACAGGCCGTCTATGGAGTGCAGGGACTGCGTGACAGCGTCGGCGAAATATTTCCGGTGGATGCAGAGCGTGTGATAGTTGCAGAGGATTTATTTCGATTTACCGTTGGCACACGCGAGCTTCAGATCGTTGATACCCCCGGTCATGCCCGCCATCACTTTTGTGTATGGGATGAAATGAGCAAGGGTTTTTTTACTGGAGATACCTTTGGTATTGCTTACCCGGAGCTGGATGTCGAGGAGCGCTCATTTATTTTTCCGCCATCCACCCCGGTTCAATTCGACCCGACAGCCTGGCTTGCTTCAATTGACCGGCTGATGGCCTGGCATCCTGAGCGTATGTATCTGACCCATTTCGGGCAATTAGATAACCCCGTATTGTATATGAATACACTGCATCGGATGATAGACGACCTTGCCAGTCTGGCACTAGAGAGTGCCCATTCAGGCGACTCGCTGGGTGCAGCGGTGGAGCAATATATCCTTCAGAAACTGTCTGAACATGGTTGCCAGCTTGATGAAGAACGAGTCAAGCAGCTTCTGGATCTGGATCTGGATATTATTGTTCAGGGCTTGAAAGTCTGGATTTCACGTCAAAACTAGCATTTTTGGTTAAAATTAACTGCTATTGAACTGCAGCAATGTTTTTGTGTTGTTTATTGTAATTTTCCTGTATTACGCTAGAATCTCGCGGTTGTTTAGTCATTACCGTAAAAACGTCATGTTTTTAGAGGCTGCAAGTCTGTGGTATGTACTAAATCTACACTATGCGAGAGTGGCGGAATTGGTAGACGCGCTGGATTTAGGTTCCTGTGGGGTAACCCGTGAGAGTTCGAGTCTCTCCTTTCGCACCAGATATTTCTGTACCTGTAGGACAGGTACAGTGACAGTGCAGTGAGCCAGATTGGCTACTGCACTCTTATTTTGAGTAAATTCAGAAACCAGTGAGAGTAACAAAGATGCAGGTAAGCGTAGAGCAGTCGGGTAATATCGAACGAAAAATGACCATATCAGTCCCCTCTGAAAAGGTGGACAGTGAAATTTCCAGACAATTGCAGCGTTTGTCCAGGCAGGTCAAAGTGCCGGGTTTTCGTCCTGGCAAGATTCCGATGAAAATAATGCGCTCGCGCTATCTGGGCCAGGTTATGCAGGATGTGGTCAGTGACCTGATCCAGTCATCCTACCAGGAAGCGCTAGACCAGGAGTCATTACGTCCAGCCGGACCTCCCTCCATTGAGACATCTGCTGGTGGTGAAGGTGAAAAGCTAGAACA
>DAOVWW010000051.1 GCA_030636465.1 Gammaproteobacteria bacterium | reverse complement strand
TGCCTTAAGGGAGCGGAAGGTAAACAGGCACAGCATAATGATCGCGGCGTAGACATAAAGGAGCATGGGAAACTGAGCTGCATCGACGGCTTCATTGGTTGCTGCCATGACGCCGACATTCCCGCTGGCTAGCTTGAAGTGTACATCTTCATTTTTATTTGTTTTTTCGATCTCTTTAACTGCATCAACGATCCGGGCAATTGTTTTCGCCTTGTGATCAGCAGTGAAGATTAGTACGGGCATGGCGCTGCAGTCTTCATTTAAAAGACCAGAAGATGTATCGACAGGAGAAACTGCCTGCACCAGTACCTGTTGATTGCGTGGCAGTACCTGCCACTTCGGGTTACCTTCATTCCAGCCGGCATTGTATAAGCGGGCAAGATTGGAAAGAGAGATGACGGATTGCACACCTTCAATGTTTAGCATTTTCCAGCTGAAGTCGTCTATAGTGCTCATGATGTCATGGTCTATACAGCCATCGGCTTTTGTCTCTGCAATGACAGTCAGGATGTCGACACCAATGGAAAATCGGTCAGTAATGATTGCACTGTCTTTGTTGTAGCGGGAGTCACTGCGTAATTCCGGTACACCCTGTTCCAGGTCACCGATTTCTATCTCAGCACCTTTCCATAAGCCACCAGTAAAAAGGGCAATGCTGATGATGATGGTTATTGTTGCTAGCGGCTGAGAGCTGAATGCTGATAGCTTATGCCAGAAAGCTTTCATGCGCTCGGCACGTGCAATGAGGCGTTTTTGCAATTTGCTCTCAATGGCTGGCATGTAAGACAACAATACCGGCAGCAGAAACAGGTTGGTCAGTATGATTACAGCAACACCGATACTGGCTGTAATCGCCATCTCCTGGATAATTTCTATCTTAATCAGCAATATAGTCAGAAAACCTATGGTATCACTGGCCAGGGCGACACCGCCGGGTAGCAGTAGTCGCTGAAAGCTTGATTTTGCGGCATCTTTTGCTGTAATACCTTGAAATATCTCAGCACGCACTGAGTTGATCATCTGTACACCATGACTCACACCGATAGCGAAAACCAGGAATGGCACCAGTATCGACATAGGATCAATGCCAAAGCCTAGCAGTGGCAGCAGGCCGAGTTGCCAGCTAACCGCTGTAAGGGAGGTTAAAAGCGGCAGGGCTGTGAGCCACAGGGACATGGAATAAAGATAAACAAGTATTGCGGTGATAATGAAAGCGATGGCAAAGAAAAACAGGACGTTTTGTGCGCCCTCTGTGATATCACCAACCACTTTGGCAAAACCTATGATGTGAATGTTTGTGGTTTCATGTTTTATTCGTATTTGTTCCAGTCGGTTGGCCACTTCCTGGTAATCGATGCGTTCACCTGTAGTCGGGTTGCGTTCCAGTAATCCGGCGGTCACCATAGCACCGCTAAAATCATTGGCGACCAGTCGGCCTACCTGGCCGGATTTGATGATGTTTTTTCTTACCTGTACCAGGTCGTCTGCAGAGCCCTGGAATTCTGCCGGGATGACATTGCCACCGGCAAAACCATCCTCTACGATTTCTATAAAACGAACGTTTGGTGTGAACAGCGATTTGACCTGGGCACGGTCGACACCAGGTATAAAAAACACCTCATCAGTGATGTTTTTTAGCGTTTCAAAAAATTCACGATTGAAGATGTCGCCTTCATTTACCGTGATGGCGATTAGTATGCGATTGGCACCACCAAATTCTGACTGGTATTTAACGAAGGTTTTCATGTATGGATGTTCCAGCGGCAGCAGTTTGTTAAAACCTGCGTCCACTTTAAGTGCGGTTGCACTCCATAGCATGAAAATGGTTGCCGCGATAAAAAATAATATTACCAGCGGTCTGAAATTGAAGATCAGCTCAGCGATATTTTTGACCAGGGGGGATTGTTTACTCACTGGAAATACCATCATCTATGGAGATGCCTGCACTGCCGCTCATTACCAGTTGTCCATCTTCATTTTCGCTAATGGCGGTGAGTGTTTTTCTATCACTGCGGGTTCTGAGAGAAAAACTTTTAGCCCGGTTTGTACTGGTAAGGATATTTCCACCGAGACCAACCAGATGAATTGTTCCATTCTTAAGGACGATGGCATCCATCAGGGACGCCTCAGTGCCAGTAGGTATTTCCTGCCAACTTTGCCCTTTGTCGATTGAGTGATAGAGATGCCCGCGTAAGCCATAAACGAGTAACTCATCTTCGTTAATTGCAGAAATGCCAAAAAATGAGCCGGGGTAGGGCGACGGTAGTGAAGACCAGCTGTAACCACCATCGCTTGAGTAATAAAGATTGCCCTGTTCCGCAGCGATAAAAAGTTCATCTTCATTTAGAGAGGAAATAGCATTGAGATGAAAATCATCCTCAGAGATTTGTCTGCGGTCCCAGCTTTTGCCTCCATTATTAGTAGAAAGAAACAAACCATAGGCGCCAATGGCATAGCCATTATTTTCATCACTGAACCAGACGTCGAGCAAGGGGTCGTCATATTGTTTGTCGCGGTGTTGCTGCGACCAGGTTTCGCCACCATCGGTTGTGGATATAATGACTGCATCGTGACCGACTGCCCAGCCATGCTTATTGCTGTGGAAATATACTGCAGTTAACTGACTGCGTGTGGGAACCTGGATTTGTCGCCAGTTATTGCCCTTGTCGGTAGAAATAAGCAGGTGGCCTCTTTCGCCAACAGCGATGAATTTCTTCTCTATACGGGTGATATCCAGGAGTAACGACTGGCTGGCTAGCCTGGCTAGAGCTGATTGCTCGGCGGCAAAAGTTATTGGACACCACAGTATGCTGCCGAGTAGCAGGCTACATGCTGCACTCTTAATATTGGTGCAGCAGTAGCGATAAAAAACACCAGGTTCCATCGATGAATCCGGGTAAGCCTGGTCTAACGTAGACCGTCGCGACGAAGGGCGTCAGGGGTAAAGTCTTCTGCTGTCCTTTTTATATTAAAGTCGTACATACGGCTTTCATTGTCGAGGCCGATGGCCAGGTATCTGCCAGCCTGTAGGTCCGTATGAACCTCCAGCGTAGACCAAAGTACTGGAACTTCGTAATAGTTGACGGGGAAACCTTCGGAGACTCTCCACAGATTGCCACGGCGGTCATACTGATCAACAGCGAGGATCTGCCAGCTGTCTTCATCTATGTAGAAGGTGCGCCTTGAATAGAGATGGCTGGTGCCTTCTTTCAGTGTGGCATCAACAACCCATACCCGGTGCAGTTCATAACGTGCGAGGTCGGGGTTGATGTGCTTGGGTGTCAGGATGTCTTTATACTTCACATCTTTGCTGTGCAGCTTGTAGGCGTTGTAAGGAACAATCATTTCCTTACGGCCAACCAAGTTCCAGTTGTAACGATCCGGTGCACCATTGAACATGTCGAACTGATCAGATGTACGCATACCATCAGAAGCTGTGCCGGGATTATCATAGGCAACATTCGGCGCCCGGCGGACTCGGCGTTGACCTGTATTATAGGTCCAGGCTGCCCGTGGCTGCTGGACCTGGTTCAGGGTCTCGTGTGCAAGCAGGATGAAACCTGCAAGTCTGGCCGGAGCGATTACTTTCTGCTTGAAGTAGAGGATCTTGTTGTCCAGTTTGGTAAATTCAGCACCGGGTTTTGTATAGAGAAAGTCGAACTCATCTTCAAATTTCACCAGGGTATATTTACCACTGCGAGTCGGTACCGCCTGTCCAATCCAGCGCGCCGCTGTATCGCCACGATAACGAAGTAAATGGTTCCATATCACTTCATTGCCATTCGCAGGAATTGGGAAGGGGGTGCCAATAATGGCGTTGTCGATACCATTTCCATCGGCAACCAGTTTTGCAGTGGTCGCGTTAGTGATAGTTGCATCATAGATACGCTGAGGCAGGGCAGCACTACGATGTGTCGGGTATACATTGAGTTTGAATGAATCTGGATAGGTATCCAGCATGGCTACATGGCCAGCAGTCAGTTTGTCTTTATACTGGTCCTTATTTTGTGCCGTGATCGTATAAAGTGGCTGATCTGATGCAAACGGATCCGGGTGATGGTCTCCTGTTTTGAAACCGGCAGGAGGTGTAGTAATGCCGCCATCCCAGGAAGGTATGCTTCCATCTTTATTGGCTGCTTTAATGGCACCCATGGGTGTCAGCTCTTTGCCAAGACGTGCAGCCTCAGTTGCAGATACAGCAGCCTGTGCTGCAGTAAAGCTAAGTAATGACAGCGCCAGGGTAGTGAGTAGTGGTACGGTTTTTGTAATTTTCATAATGTGTTCTCCTAACGTATTCGTCTCAGAATGATGTTTTGATGTTAAAAGAGACGAAGTCCCTGTCGTTGATCAGATTGTATCTACCGGCCCCCATGTAGCGGGTATAGGCAAGATCGGCAGACCAGGTCTGCTGGTAGACGCCCGTGAGACCAAGAGATAAGGCTTTACGACCTTCAATGAAGTTGCCTCCGGGTCCTGGTGTCGTACCGGCAACATCATGTGCCCAGGCAACACGTGGTTGTAAGTTAATCGAGCTGAAGGCATTGTCATAGGACCAGCGTCCAAGCAGGCGATATCCCCATGAGGTTGAGGAAGCAAAGCCTTCAGGTTTCTCTGTGGCAGGCTGGACACCCGCAGCCGTAACGAATGAGTTACCTGAAGTATAGGTGCCAGGACCTTCAAAGCGCATTTCCTGGTAGCTGGGCATATCAATAACATGGGTGAAACCGAGTTCACCGACGACGGCTAACTGATTTGCTCCCATAATGTTAGGAAAAACCTGCGTCATGGTTGATTGTATTTGTGCTACATCGAGTTTCTTGTAGCCGGAGATTTCTTCATCAAAACCAAATGTACCTACCTGGTTGACAGCGCCGAGAGCAGGTTGCACCGGGGTTAATGCGGCAAGTAACAACTCGGTATCATCAATCTGTAAAGGCGCGTCGATTTTGTAAGTCAGTTCGCCCTGCCAGGAAATGCCGCTAGTACCAATTTCGGTATTAAAACTGGTGCCCAGTATCTTGATGTCTTCCGGGTATTCAATGAAGTAATTTGCACTGGCCGGATAATCTCCACCGAGTGCTCCAGCTAAACTTCCTGTCTTTGCGCTAATGATTGGCAGGCGGCTATGGTAGTTGACGAAATAAAATCCAAATTCAGCAGCATTGTCGGTCAGGTAACTAAGCGAGATTCCGTATTCTCCGCCATCCTTTGCTTCTTTATCTTCACCACGAGGAACGGCTGTGGTAGGAAAAGCGGGGTTATCTGGGGCTGCGCCAAAACCGAGTACAACTTTTTCAGCACCTTCACCGGCGAGATCGCTAGAGCTAAAGTAGCTGCCGACCGGGTCAATTATGGTCTTTTCCCAATGTGTCTGGTAGAAACCTTCGACAGATACTTTGTCGGTCGCCCCGAGGTTGGCCCATATTCTGGGTACGGGTTTCAGTGCTTCTCTTAACTCTGCACCGGGTACGCGAAGGTTGTTGACGTTGACCGGGTTGATGCTGTTCATGCCGCCCTGGATAAAGGTGCTTTCACCCCAGTTGATTACCTGGTTGCCGAGTCGAACATCCAGAGGTTTGTCACCGACATTCCAGCTGCCCCAGACATAGGCATCAAGCAGTTCACCTTTTTCACCGACTTCATCCAGTGCGTCCTGGCTTAACGGCGTTCTAGCTGTGTCATTACCCATGACTTCAAAATCGTAAAAATAGGTCCCACGGACAAAGGCACCGTAGTTACGATATCTGAGTTCCAGTTCCGGTGTGATTTTGATGACGTTGGAGACCAGTCCTTTGTCATAGTTCAAGTTGCCGTCATCACCATTGACGGAGTAGGCAGTGCCGCCATTGGCTCTGCCAATGATTGCCTGATCACGATCCTCAACACGCCAGCGGGTGCCATAGGAAACTGTGGTGTCCAGACTGCCTTCGAGTTCTCCACTACTAAAAGTGAAAGCGTGGGAAGGGCCAGCTGTTAATGCCGTAATGGCGATGGATAAAAGTGACAGCCTGATCATTTTTTGGCTGCTTTTGTTACGAAAATCATTCATCTTGGTGAGTCTCCTAAATGGAATGACAGGGGGGGGACCGTGCATAAGTTTTTTGTTTTATTAATCGCTGGTAGTTTGTATCTTTTTGACAATAAACACAATAGGATTGTGCTTATATGCCACAATCAAAAACTGTCTCCCTACCAGGTTTAGCTTAGTGCTTTTTCGACCGCCAATTCCAGAAAATTAAGCCGGTCTATACCCCAGAACATTTGTGTCCTGCCGGCGCCGCGCAGAAAAAATGTAGGCACTCCAAAAGCACCGTCTTTATGTATAACTGCGGTCTTGTTATTAAGATTATCCATTTGTTGTAAATAAGTGTCAGTTAGCAGCCACTCAGGCGGTAAACCTGCCGAGGATGTGGCAGTATTTAACCAGTCTTTTTCCTGGTAATTGATTTTGTCTGCCCACAGCGCCTTGAATATTGCAGTGGAAAAAGTTTCTCTATCGTCATCCTGCAGAGACTGACATGCCGCAAGTGCCGCGCGACTATCAAAATTACCCGGTTTAATAAGACGAAAGGGTACGTTGAGATATTGCGACCAGCACTTCAGGTCGTGCATCAGGTATTTCGCTTTATTACGAACGGTGGTAGGCGGCGTATTACCCGACAGTTTAATCAGGCGCGGTAGATTTACCGGCTGCCAGCGTACCGGGATTTGCAGCCGTTCAGACAGGGCTGGCATCTGTGTTGAGGCCAGGTAGGCATAGGGGCTGATAAAATCAAAACAAAACTCGATATATGGCGAGTTGTCTTTCATGATTAGTTCAGGGTGATTTAGTTATCTAATTTCTTACGTAACAGTTCGTTTACCTGCTTTGGGTTGGCCTTGCCCTGGGTAGCTTTCATTACCTGGCCGACAAAGAAGCCTAACAATTTAGTATTGCCACCTTTGTATTGTTCTACTTGACCTGAATTGTTGGCAAGGATTTCATCGATGATGGGTTCAATAGCGCTATCATCCGAGATCTGTTTGAGACCACGTTTTTCAATAATTTCATCAGCAGAGCCTTCTCCGTTCCAGATAGCTTCAAAGACTTCCTTGGCTATTTTTCCAGAGATGGTATTATCATCGATGCGAGCCACCAGCTGACCAAGCTTATCAGCTGAGACAGGACTGTCTGTGATATTCAAATTATCTCGATTCAGCCCGGCAGCCAGCTCTCCATTTACCCAGTTGGCTATCAGCTTGGGCTGAGTTGGCAGGGCTTTGACGGCGGCTTCGTAGTAGTCCGCCAGTTCTCTGCTCGCCGTGAGCGTCTCTGCATCGTAATCAGATAAGCTATATTCATCTATAAAGCGCTTACATCGTGCATCAGGCAGTTCTGGTAATTCGGCGCGGATTTCTTCAATGACTTCATCATCGAGCACCATTTTCGGTAAATCCGGGTCAGGAAAATAGCGGTAATCATTTGCTTCTTCCTTGCTGCGCATAGAGCGGGTCTCGTTCTTATCTGAGTCATAGAGACGGGTCTCCTGTACTACCCTGCCGCCCGATTCAAGTATGTCAATCTGTCGTTCAACCTCTATGTCTATGGCTTTCTCTACGAAGCGAAACGAGTTGATATTTTTCAGCTCGGCACGTGTGCCGAATTCTTTCTGTCCCTTCGGTCGCACTGAGACGTTCGCGTCGCAACGAAACGAGCCTTCCTGCATATTGCCGTCACAGATGTCTAGATAACGTACTAACGAATGGATGGTTTTCAGATAAGCGACGGCCTCCGTTGCCGAACGCATGTCCGGTTCAGAGACAATTTCAATCAAGGGTGTACCGGCGCGATTCAGATCGATGCCTGTCATGCCATGAAAGTCCTCATGCAGGGACTTACCCGCATCTTCCTCAAGATGGGCACGGGTAATGCCTATGGTTTTTTTCTCGCCATTGACATCAATAGTAATCGTACCTTCGCCGACTATGGGAAGTTCCAGTTGTGAAATCTGATAGCCTTTGGGTAGATCAGGATAGAAATAATTCTTACGGTCGAAGATGGAGGTCTGATTGATTTTGGCTCCGACAGCAAGCCCGAACTTTACCGCCATGCGTGCTGCTTCCTTGTTCATTACTGGCAACACACCGGGCATGGCGATATCAACCGCGCAGGCCTGGGTATTGGGTTCAGCACCGTAGGCGGTAGAAGCACCGGAAAATATTTTACTTTTTGTTCTCAGCTGGGTGTGGATTTCCAGCCCGATCACAGTTTCCCATTCCATATTTATATACCTGTTTGTTCTAAACCTGAGATGTCTCTGAATATTATCTTAAATACCTGCCGGGCTTTTTGTATGCCAGTCAGTAACCTGTTGGTAACGATGCGCGACATTGAGCAGTTTTGCTTCGTCAAAATATTGACCAATCAGCTGCAGGCCAACTGGCAGCTTATTGTTAAGACCGGCAGGAATAGACATGCCCGGCAGGCCAGCTAGATTGACTGAAATG
>DAOVWW010000255.1 GCA_030636465.1 Gammaproteobacteria bacterium | reverse complement strand
GAATAATCGGTAATATCAGGTAGGTCAATCAATTTTTCACGCGTATCCAGCAAAAATGTCTCCATGTTCAGCTGTCCCAGCAGTGTTTTCATGCTGGTATTTTCCATCATCTGACCATGGTCGATAATGGCAATATTCCTGCACAGGTTCTCAGCTTCTTCCAGGTAATGGGTAGTAAGGATAATGGTTGTTCCCTGTTCATTGATTTCACGTAAAAATTCCCACATGGAGCGGCGGATTTCTATATCAACACCGGCTGTGGGTTCATCAAGGATCAGCAGTTTCGGTTCGTGAACCAGGGCACGTGCGATCATCAAACGCCTTTTCATGCCGCCTGACAGGGTGCGTGAAGCCACATCACGTTTATCCCAAAGGTCCAGTCTACGCAGATATTTTTCAGTTCTTTGCCGGGCCAGTTCCCGGCTCAGTCCATAATATCCCCCCTGGTTGGCAACGATGTTAAAGACCTTTTCAAACACACCAAAATTGAATTCCTGTGGTACCAGCCCGATACAGGATTTAACGGCTTGCGGGCGGCTATCCAGATCGTGTCCAAACACTGAAACCGTGCCATCGGATTTATTTACTAAGGAGGATACGATGCCAATCAGTGTCGATTTGCCAGCGCCATTTGGGCCGAGCAGGGCGAAAAAGTCACCGGCCTCGACATCCAGATCAACACCTTTTAGTGCGGTCACACCGCCTGCATATTTCTTATGTAGATTCTTAATTGATAATGCTTTCATTATTATTCACTTTAATCTATAGAATTCCTGACAGTATTACTGGGTATTGATAATATAAGTAATTTCTTATATAATAAACAGCTATCTTTCATCATGACAGGGCAAGTGGATGTTCATAAAAGAAGTTGAATCACCCCAGCTTGTTGAGAAAATGGAAGAAAATGATGAACTGGTCATCATAGACGTTCGAGAAATGCATGAAATCTCTCGTGGCACCATCCAGGGTGCTATTGCAATGCCAATGGCGTCTATACCCGTCCGTCTTAATGAAATCCCTAAAGATAAAGAAGTCATTTTCATCTGCCGCAGCGGCGCAAGATCAGGACAGGTCTGCATGTTTCTTGGTCAGCATGGTTATGAAAATGTAATTAATCTGCGTGGCGGCATGATAGGTTGGGTACGCAACGGCTTTGAGCCAGTAATACCAGAGCCCGCATCCAGCACTTACTAGGCCAGAATATTCGTCAGCTGGTTTTACCTACCCGTATTTCTATCACTATTTCATGATCCTGCTCGTCAATTGACACAAGCTCGTGCCCATTGATACGGCACCAGGCAGGTATGTCGTTAATCACGCCGTGATCAGTGCATTGAATCACCAGACTATCTCCTGCTTCCATAGTCTCTACTTTATCCTGTGTTCTGATGACAGGCAATGGACACAGTAACCGACGAGTATCAAGTATCATAAGGGCAGCTTCAGACATACCATTCCTTAGGAATGTCATCAGAGCTAAGCGGCTTAACCTTTAACTCCTTAGCTTCACCGTTTTTTTGTCGCACTTCTACAGTGACTAGATCCGCTTCTCGGCCACTGCTGAAACGAGCGACCAGTCTGGCAGCCAGTTCGAGATCTTCATCATTAGCTTCACCATCTATCAAACTGATAGGCCCGCTATGACTGATCGTATTCAAGCTTAAATAGCTCCTGCGATAGCCACGCAGGAAGTTAGTTTCACCTTCCTCACGCGCGATGATGAGTTTGAAATGTGGCTTAGGTCGCAGATGACGGCCAATTTTTAGCATGACGATATCATCAATCTCATAGGTTTTTTCACCCCGTGCCTGCCATAAATCAGCCAGTTTGGAGGAATAGTTGGCATCGGTGAGGAAACAGCAGCCACCAGCAGGCTGGGCGTAGTCGGTAAAACCGAACTTTTCAGCCAGGGCCATTTGCGGTTTGCGATTTCTGCCGGAAAAGTCGAGTAACTGTTCGCGATCTACCCAGCCTTCACGTTCAGGTTTTGTTTCTGGTAACAGTTTCGCGCACAGCGGGCGTAATAACAGATCACCGGCACCGGACTCTTTGCTGATTACCGGCATGGTGTCTTTGCGCTGTGACATCGGCCGCTGACCGATGACTTCTCCCGTGATGAGGAAATCAAAATCATGTTTGTTCATCCACTCCAGCGCTTCTTTTACCATGAAACCCTTACAGTCCAGGCAGGGGTTCAGATTGGCGCCATAACCATGTTTCGGATTGAGAACCACACCTTTATAGGGTTCAGAAACATCAATGATGTGCAGTTTGATGCCCAGCTGTTCAGCGCTCCATAGCGCATTGTTGCGCTTGGGTTTGGCCCGATCTTTTTTACGTATGGCATGGGTGTGGCCTTCGACACAAAAGCCGGTATAGAAATTAATTCCTTCGACATGGATGCCCTGTTCCTGTAAAACCCTGACTGCCAGCAAAGAGTCCAGGCCGCCAGAGACGAGGGCGACGGCTTTGCGCTGGGGCTTGTCATTTGAAGTGTTCGGCATAGTACTCGTGGTCCAGAGTTTCGGGCTTAACATTTAAATCGATTTTGAAACTGATTATATCATTGTAGAACCATGTTGATCCGTAGTATTTGTGTGTTGATTCCTGCAGTTTTTATACTGTTAAAACCTGCCCTGGCCGAAAACTTGCCAACGAGCCCCTATGTAGGTGAAAAAGTATGTGCCAACTGTCATCAGGAACAGTCCCGGCAGTGGCAAGGCTCACACCATGACTTGGCTATGCAGCATGCAAATGAAGAAACAGTGCTGGCTGATTTTAGTGATACCAGCCTGACCCACGATGGTGTTACCAGCAAATTCTCCAGGCAGGGCGGAAAGTTTATTGTAAATGGCATCTGACGGTATGGCAAGCTGCATGACTACACCATTAAATATACTTTCGGTGTCACGCCATTACAGCAGTACCTTGTTGAGTTCCCCGACGGGCGATTACAGGCCCTGGATATTGCCTGGGACAGCCGTGCGAAAGAGCAGGGTGGTCAGCGATGGTTTCGATTGAATCCTGATGAACATATTCCACCCGGTGATGTGTTGCACTGGACGGGTCCGAATCTAAACTGGAATTACATGTGTGCCGAGTGCCATTCGACCAATTTGGAGAAGAACTACGATAGTGACAACAACCGTTACAATACGACCTGGTCTGAGGTCAACGTCTCCTGCGAGGCATGCCATGGCCCGGGTAAAAACCATGTCAGTTGGGCGAACAGTAAAGATGAATCAGTAACAAACAAGGGTCTGACGAAAGTGTTTACTGAACGACAGGATATACACTGGAACATTAATGCAAAATCTGGTTTGCCAGTAAGGACGCAACCGCGCACTACTAATGTAGAAATAGAAACCTGTGCGGTCTGCCACTCCCGACGCAGCCAGATTAGTGAAAATGACCGGGCCGGTGAGACCTATAGTGATGCTTTTCAAACGGCCTTACTTAGTGCTGACCTTTATCATGCCGATGGCCAGATTGATGATGAGGTTTATGTCTACGGCTCATTCCTGCAAAGCAAAATGAATAAG
>DAOVWW010000085.1 GCA_030636465.1 Gammaproteobacteria bacterium | reverse complement strand
TGAAACCTGGTTGACTGATAAGTTACAGAATGAAGCGCCTTCAGAATGGGCTGAAGTACATAATAGCCTGGGTAATATACTCGCTGCACTTGGGCAAAACTTAAGAGATGTCGATTTATATAAGCAGTCAATTGCATCATTTACTAGTGCATTAGAAGTCCTTAGCCAGGAAGATTCTCCACGTGAATGGGCTGCTACACAGTCTAATCTGGGCACAGCACTACAGGCATTAGGTCGACAAGAGTCTGACTCAAAATTAATGAGCAATTCCGTTGATGCATATACCGCTGCATTATTGGTATATTCTCGAAAAGAGACACCAGAAGAATGGTCAATTGTTATGTTTCAATTGGGTGCTGCTTTTCATACCTATGGAAGTCTTCTAAAAGGTAATCGCAATTTACAAAAGTCAGTCGTGTCATATAAAAATGCACTCGCAGAACTCGATGCAGATCTTTATGCATTAGAGTTGACCGCGGCGCATAATAACCGTGGCGCAGTCCTGACTCACTTGGGTGAATCAGAAGAAAATTCTGATCGCATAGAAGAAGCAATCAGAGCTTATGAAACGGCATTAACCGTTAGCATGGAACAGCAGCTCCCCTTTCACTTAGCCGTGTTAATTCGAGTGAATAAAGCGACAGCCAATAGCTTGTTCGCTAAAATGACAAAAAATGCTGCGCTTTCTGACGAAACAGCGGATGAGTTTGAATTGATTATTGAATGCTTTCCTCACGCTCTTCAGCCTTTGTGCTTAAAGCACTGTGAAGAGCAGTTGAGTAAGGCGCGATCGTTGTCCGACACAAGTGCCCGTCATTAGTAATTAACGTAGATACACAATTTATTAGATATTATAATGCCTGGTTAAGAAAATTGTATAATGTCCCTGTTATGTTTCTGTTGAAAAAGAGGTGAAATGGGGAACTTAACGATAGTTATTAACTGCAATATTTTGCAGTGGCTATTATGAATTTTAGAATTTTAGTTAATAGGAGAATTAAAATGAGCGGAGCCGGCCCTAAAACCAGACCTTCAGTTCCTGAAGGTAAATCAGAGTTTCTGACAACGACTCAGAAAGAGATTGTAGAAGGAGCGTTTCATGTTGGCTATATCACTACCTGGGAGCCATTCCAGAAAGAAGTGAAATATAGCACTCCAAAACGGCCATAAGCCGTTCAGTCGTGTGAACATATAAGTTTACGCGGCGCGACTAATTAAGAATTTAGTTTTTGAAAAGCACGCTTTTATAGCGTGCTTTTTATTTGAAGTGTGAAGAAATTGGAATAGATATTTTAAGTTTAAATACGATCAGAAAGCTGGTAATCAACATCAATAAAAGCACCAATGTCGGCTAGAAACTTCACCAATCTGCCACCAAAACCGACATCTGGACAGCTATCACCCTTATCTACAGATAAGGTCAACACCACGCCCATTCTGGGAGATAAATTGTGGCTTTTACACACCTCAATAATCTTTTCCTTGATCGGTTCGAGTTGTTTAAGGATGATTTCAGTTAGTTTATAAAGATCAACTTCTTCAGTGCCATCTTCTGTTGTGACAGTACTTGTCGATATCTCCCACGAACTGATTACGGGCTTATCCATGCCACTTCTTGAGCCCGCATTATTGACTGATGTGGGTTCTACTCCAAGCAGACGTGTTATGTCATCCGGGTTGAAGTGATATCCCGAAAGAGAGAAGTAAGCCCGTCCTTTATTTTCTGCCAAGATGCATTCCTCGTAAATAACAAATATATATGAGATAAGATTATAGCGTGCAGTGCGAATAAATGTTGTATAAACCTGTAAAGCTAACTGACTAGTAGAATATTATCGTACAGGAACCAGGTTCATTCGTGTGCCGTTACCCTGGTGTCAAAGAGTTGGCGCAGTGTGTCAATCATTTATAGTCTGGCTTAGCTAATATGCCTGTGTTGAAAATCAATATGAGACTGGGTGATGAGTAAAAACGAAATAAAAGATTATGGAAAAAAGGATCTTGTGGAGCTGGCAACTTTTTGGAGTCGTTTAATAAGCGAGCTGGAGATGAAAAACCCGGATGATGTATTGCCAGAAATGCGAGAAGCACTGGCTGAAACAGAAGCCTGTCTTGAGGAGCTGGCCGCGGTCAGTGCTTAATAATATGTATTTTACAGTTCTTACTTCACTATTTTTTGCCATACGTATGAGTAAGCCTTTTGCCTCTATTTTTCTGTTGTCGGCGATAATGTTTTTCAGCACGTCGGCCGTTTCTAATGAAAATGTAGCAGGCACTTCTGTTACAGATAAAGGTCAGTGCGTAATACTTTTACATGGCCTGGCACGTACCAGCCATTCCATGGATAAGATGGAACTGGCTCTGAACGATGCAGGTTACAGCACAGCGAATGTCGATTACCCCTCCCGTTCAATGAAGATTCAGGATCTGACCGATTTGGCAATGGACGAAGGGCTAAATGTTTGTCAGTCAAAAAATGCGAAAACTATACATTTAGTGACCCATTCGATGGGGGGGATACTTGCCCGTTACTACCTGGCAAAAAATAAATTGTCACAGCTAGGCCATCTGGTTCAGCTTGCTCCGCCTAATCGAGGCTCGTTAGTGACGGATCAGTTTCGTCAGGAGCACTGGTATAAATGGGTGACTGGACCTGCAGGCCAACAACTGGGGACTGGTAAAGATGGTATACCCAGCCTGCTGGGAGCGGTGGACTATTCAACAGGTGTGGTTGCCGGTAATGAACACAGTCCGCTGGATAACTGGCTGGCTGAAATCATACCAGGAGAAGATGATGGCAAGGTATCAGTGGACCATGCGAAGGTGGAAGGCATGAGTGATTTTATCGTTCTGCCGTACACACACATCAGTATAATGAAGCAGGATGAGGTAATTCAGCAAACACTATACTTTCTAAAATATGGTAGTTTTAACCACCCGGGATGGGCTCAATTACCTGTTGTGGGCTTTTAGTGTTGCTGAAACTTCTCTGAAAGCTTGTCTAAGGCTTCATCTACTCGTGTTTCGTAATCAGCCGGGAAGTACCATATCCTCGCCCCAAACTTGCCTTTTCTACTGGCCAGACCACGATCTTCCGGTAAAGCATGAAAGTTTAAATCCAGTAATGCGTCGGTACTGACCCAGGGGCTCTGGTACCAGTAATCATGTGAACCCTTGGCCGTGAAGGGTATGCGCTGCGGGTCGATATCGATGACTGTAAAATTAGGCCCATTTGTCTGTTCAAGAATCCAGCTTGCCTGCTCTTTAGTAAGGTCATCAACGTCTGGTTTACCCAGCCGAGATTTTCCACTTCTTTGCTGAGTGCTCATGTTTAACAAGTTTTCATTCTGCGAACGGTGCTCAGCCATAGCAATGCCTAGTACGCTATCGTACCTGTTTATGGTTATGGTTACGTTATCAACGATGTCCTGATAACTACGGTATTCATCAACGAACTCATCAAAATCAGTATCGGGAGCGGCAAAATAGATTGAGCCTAGCCGCAGCGACTGTTTATAGGTCTTACGATCAGATTGAGAGGTATCACGCCCGAGTACAGCCAGAGATTTAGTGGTCAGGGTGGCTCCTGCACTGTAAGCGAGAATGTTGATCTTTTTTGCCGTGGTATGTTTAGCCAGTAACTTCACGAAACGTACGAATGTAGGAACAGTTTGAATGATATGACGGATATCTGTGCCGTAGCGCAGGATGCTCTCTGCTGATGGCCAGGAGTAAAGTACAACTATGGCCTGGCGGCCGGTAAAGTGCCGGTACTGGGCCGCCTGAGAGGCGGTGCGATAGAAATTGTTGTTGGCACCGTGGACGTAGATAGTGATATCACCGGTGGGGCTGTTTTCAATGGCCTTGTTGAAACGTGAGAATAGATCCTGCAGTTCAGGGGGCAGGGTTTGCAGTGAATCACTCTCTTTAAGTTCTCCTTCCTCCGTAATATTCTGCACGCTCAGCAGCGACTCATTTTTTTCTATACCTTCTATCGATAACTGACGAATTTCTTCCCAGCTCTGACCGCCAGCCCCAATTCTTACCCGGGCAAGACCCATACGTATGTCCTGATCAAAGTCGCGAGTGTAAAATCGACTCTTTTTTGCTCCGACAGGCAGGCGGTTAGTGGCGTAGCCAATGATTATTTCACTACTTCTATCACTTTCTGGTGTGGTAGCAAAAGGGTCGTGTTTACCAGACTGCATGACGACCGGGGTCGGCATTAAATGTACTGTTGACTGGCAACCAACGAGTATGAGTAATGTTAGTAACACCAGGCTGGTTTGAATACTTTGTTGAGAGAAAGTCATTTTTATTGAGGTCTGAGAGGGTTTGGTGTGTTGCTATGGAAGTTCTATAGAACGTATTGTCTCTTAGTCTATAGCGGTGGGCAATTTATTTTAAATAAAATTTATTCAGGGATTTTAAATAAAGCTGTTGACGAATCCGGTTTGTAGAGTTAATCTCACAACCACAATATGTAGTGGTAAAAATATAAAATATAACAATATATGGTTGTATGGCCGTTTTCACCGGCCCGCCAAAAAGGAGAAGCATGAGCGTCGTTAACTTGAAAAACCAGCCCAAAAACAATATCCAGCCTGCATTGCAGCCAGCCTCCCAGGATATATGGGATAAAAAATATCGTCTTAAAACCATGAATGGTGATGCCGTTGATGCAGACATCCATGAGACCTTTAAACGCGTTGCACGCGCTCTTGCAGATGTTGAAACCGATGAAACTGGGCGTGAGAAATATTTTGAACGATTTCTGTGGGCCCTGGAAAATGGAGCAATACCTGCAGGGCGTATTATTTCTAATGCAGGAGCCCAGGCGCATAAACCTGCGACCAGTACGATTAACTGTACAGTAGCCGGTCTAGTACCGGACTCTATGGATGGCATACTGACTTCAGTGCACAAGGCTGGCCTGACACTGAAAGCTGGTTGTGGCATCGGTTATGAATTTTCTACGTTACGCCCGAAAGGGGCGTTTGTCAGTGGTGCTGGTGCGTACACCTCCGGGCCATTGTCATTCATGGACATTTTCGACGCCATGTGTTTTACCGTGTCATCTGCCGGCGGTCGCCGTGGGGCACAAATGGGTACTTTCGATATCTCTCATCCCGATATTCGTGAATTTATACGGGCAAAACGTGAAGATGGCCGGCTGCGCCAGTTTAACCTGTCCTGTTTAATCACTGATGATTTTGTAAAAGCAGTCAGGGAGGACGGTGACTGGGACCTGCTGTTCCCGGCCTCTGAACATGAAATTGAGGATAAGGACACTAGAATAGTATGGCGTCATTGGCCAACCACAAAAGGTTATACAACCAATGACCTGAACCAGGTGGCCTGCCGAATTTATGAGACTATCCATGCAAGGCGTCTGTGGGACATGATTATGACCTCCACCTATGACTTCGCCGAGCCGGGTTTTATTCTGATTGATCGTATCAACGAAATGAACAACAACTGGTTTTGTGAAGATATTCGTGCGACCAATCCCTGTGGTGAGCAGCCATTGCCACAGCATGGCAGCTGCCTGCTGGGGTCAATCAATCTAACGCGTTTCGTAGACAATGCGTTCACTGAAGAAGCCAGTTTTGACTGGGCACGTTTTCGCGAAGTGGTTGCGGTATTTACCCGTATGCTCGACAACGTCGTCGAAATAAATGGTCTGCCACTGGAAGAGCAGCGCAATGAAATACTAAGTAAACGTCGTCACGGCATGGGCTTCCTGGGGCTGGGTTCCAGCAGCACCATGTTACGCATGCGGTATGGCAGTGATGAATGCCTGGAGTTTACCGAGCGTGTTGCACGGGAAATGGCCGAGGTAGGCTGGGAAACCGGCATAGAACTGGCCCAGGAAAAAGGCATGGCTCCCATCATGGCAGAAGACTACGATGTGACAGCCGAAATGCTGAATCTGAGACCAGAGATGAAAAAAGATGGTTTCAGCATCGGCGACAAGGTAACAGGACGTGTCTTACTGGCGAAATACAGTCGTTACATGCAGCAGTTTGATCAGTCACTGACAGACCGTATTGCTGAGAGTGGTGTACGTTTTACCCATCACAGCTCTATTGCACCGACAGGAACGATCAGCCTGTCATTGGGCAATAATGCGAGTAACGGCATAGAACCATCTTTTGCACATCAGTACAGCAGAAATGTAATTCGTGAAGGTAAAAAGACCAAAGAAAAGGTGGACGTACTTTCTTATGAATTGCTGGCCTATCGCGAACTAATCAATGCCGATGCCTCCGCAGTGGCTAAGGATGGTGCAAATAAACTGCCAGACTATTTTATTGCAGCCGATGACATTACCCCGAAGGCGCATGTCGATGTACAGGCCGCGGCTCAGAAGTGGGTAGATTCATCAATTTCAAAAACGGCCAATGTTCCAACCGACTTCCCGTTCAAGGATTTTGAAGATATTTATCTGTATGCCCATGAGAAAGGCCTGAAAGGCTGCACTACGTTCCGTTTCAATCCGGAGGCTTTTCAGGGGGTGCTGGTTAAGGACGAGGACCTGGAAAATACTCTGTACCGCTTTGACCTGGACAACGGCGAAGTCGTGGAACTGAAAGGCAATGAAGAAGTTGAATATGATGGTGA
>DAOVWW010000127.1 GCA_030636465.1 Gammaproteobacteria bacterium | reverse complement strand
TCACCATCATTTCAGCAGCAGACGCACTGTCACCATCGACATACGCATAGGATTGCTCAAACACCAGAGAAGCAATCATTGATAAGGGAACATGGCGACTATAACGGGCGGCCAGCAAACTGGTCAGTATCAGTACACCCTTGCTATGGAGGGGACCACCGAGGCTGACCTCTCGCTCGATATCAACAACCGCTCCATCGCCAGCTCTTACCGTAGCGGTTAAGCGTGCAGGCTCGAGATATGAATGTTCACCTGAGCCAACGATGGTCAGGCCATTAATCTGACCAATAACCTTACCCTTCAGATCAACTTGTGTCTCACCATTCAGTATTGATTGTTCTGCGTCACGCTGGTCGACCAGTACCCGCTGCCGCTCCTGTTGAACAACTTCTTTAATAATCTTTCGGCTGACCAATTTTGCTCCGGCCAGATTTGCCAGCACACTGGCTTCTCGTAATATTCTTGACAGTTTGTGCTGAGTAAGCGTTATGTGATCCCTGCTACCTGACTGTCGAACTGCAATATCCAGCATAGCTGCCAGTGCCTGCTTATCCAGTGGCAGGCAATTATACTGCTTGATTAAGGCAGCAATGATAGATGCCATTGCACGGGTATTATCATCATTCCTCGGCATCTCAGACTCAAATTCAGCAATTACCGGAAACAGGTGTTCAAGTTCAGTTTCGATAGCCTGAAACTGTTCATATACATTGGCATCACACACCAGTATCACCTGGCAGGTCAGTCGAATATTTCCACTTAGTGGCATGCTGCTACTGGAATGTGACGATGACACCGGCAACATTGCATCGAGTGGCATCAGTCCACTAGCCAGAATATCTCGCAATATCCGCCACAGCGTCATGTCTTCAATCAAACGCTTACCGTCAATAATCAAAAATCCGCCACTGGCCTGAACCAATGACCCGGCATGTACTGTTTTGCGACTGCTGTCCTGATCGGTAGTAAAAGTACCCAGCAGAGTGGTGGTATCAATGAATGGATCTTTTATTATTGATACCGGTCCCGACCTGCCAGTATGTAATAACAGAGGGATCATCTGCTGTAATTCGCGGTATTCAAATTCAGTACTGTCCCCTGCCAGCAGCATCAAGCTGAAATCAGCTAGCCAGTGTATATATTCAGTTAATTGCGATGACTCCGGGAAACTGCCTAACAGCTCCTGAATTAGTAGCGTTTGATATTCTGTATCCTTGTTGGTTGTTGCGCTTACCACCTGCTGGCAGACATGTATCAACTTGCGGCCACGCCCGGGCTTAAGTTCTACTTCATCATATTGACCTTGCCGATCACGGACAGGAAGTAAAATACGATCAGGGTTATCACGATTCTCATTTGCTGTTGAGAATTCATTCAATAGTGAATTTATACAACTAAATCTACCCACCCCCTCTCCACCTATCATCATCAGATGATAACCAGAGCCGGTAACGGCCAATGCAGTTTGCATGGCAGAAATGGCCCGTTCCTGATACATACAGGGGCTTGCGGGGTTCAATTCATCACTTCTGCTGACATTAAATACGCTGTCATCCGTAGCCAGGTGTAGTTGTGTGGCTGTTAGTCTTTGTATTGCCATTACATTCTCTCTTTTTCCAGAAATGCCGAGACTTCAGCAAAGTCCCTGGTGCGTTTCATAGGCGGCAGGCTGCGGGTAAATATTTTACCGTAGGATTTACTTACCAGGCGGCTGTCGCAAAGCATGAATACTCCGTTGTCATCAACTGACCTGATCAAACGACCGGCTCCCTGTCTTAATGAAACTACGGCCTGCGGTAACTGCAGGGTCATAAATGGATTCAAACCCGCGCTTCTTACCGCACGGCTACGTGCCTGTAGAACAGGGTCATCGGGCGCAGCAAAGGGTAGTTTATCAATGATTACCATAGACAGGGCATCTCCTTTAACATCGACACCTTCCCAGAAACTGCCGGTACCCAGCAGCACGGCATCACCTTCCTCACGAAAACGCTGCAGCAGCTCATGGCGAGGAGCTTCACCCTGCACCAGCATCAGGTAATCCAAGCGCCCTTTTAACAGCTCTGCAGCTTCGTTCAAGGCACGAAAACTGGTGAATAAAAGAAATGTCCTGCCCTGAGAAATCTTAATCAATTTTTCAGCCAGTTCTACCACCATACGGGTATGTGCTGCATCATTCGGTTCCGGCAACCCTTCAGGTAAATAAAACAGGGCCTGCTCTGCATAGTTAAACGGGCCCGGCCAGACATCTGTTGCAGCGTCGTCCAGTCCGAGCTGACTTTGATAATGGCTAAAACTTCCTGATACGGCCAGGGTTGCAGAGGTAAAAATAATAGCCCGATCCTGCTCGCAGACCAGTTCTCTGAATTTATCAGCAATATTTAATGGCGTACTATGTAACTGGAAACCTGTTTTACTGGTCTCAAACCAGCGAATAAATTCATCTTTATTTTCGCTGTTTTCATTACCCAGAGCGGTCAGGCGATCGACAATTACCTGGGTACGCTGATAACAATTTTCCAGTTGATCACCCGATGCTGAAGCGAGCTTAAGAACCTCCAGCATTTGTTGAAGACCCTGCTTTAAGTCCTTGAGTGCAGTATTAAAATCTGGCCGCTCTTCGAGTTGAGACCAGCTGCCCTTAGTTGCTGAGGCTCCCATCGACAGGCGACATTCTTTTGCCAGTTTTTCAAGTTCATCAATACGACGTTCAAACCCGCTAATACCGCTTTTCTCGGCAACATCAGCCAGTCGAGTATCGCGGCACAGGTCTAGCATCTGGCGCTGGCTGACGCCTGTACTGAAGTACATGCTGGCCGTATCGGGCACCTGGTGTGCTTCATCAAATATCACCACATCAACCTTCGGCAACAACTGACCAAAGCCCTCCTCTTTGAGGGCAATATCAGCAAGAAACAGATGATGATTGACGACCAGTATATCCGCTTCCATGGCGTCCTTCCTGGCGCTATTCACAAAACAATCATCATAGTGCTGGCACTTGCTGCCTATACAGTTATCCGCCGTAGAAGTGACGTCAGACCAGACTCTGGATTGTTCGGGAACACCGCTTACTTCAGAGATATCGCCATGTAATGTCGTTAACGACCATTTGCTGATGACGGCAAGATCAACTTTTGGGAAAGCCTGAAATCCAGACTGGTCAAATTCCGCCTGTTCCAGGCGCTGCCGGCAAAGATAGTTTGAGCGCCCTTTTAGCAGAGACATGGTTACCGGCACTTCAAGAGCACGACGTACCAGTGGCAGGTCCTGTTTGAATAATTGATCCTGTAGATGACGGGTACCCGTTGATACCAGCACCTTTTTACCTGATAACATGGCGGGAACCAGATAAGCCAGAGTCTTGCCGGTACCGGTACCCGACTCAGCAATCAAAATCTCTTTATCGGCTATTGCCTGCTCAATCCGTGCAGCCATCTGTTGCTGAGACTCACGGACACGGTAGTTATCCAGCAACCCGGCAAAAGGACCATCTTTCCCAAGCAGGGAGGTAGCATCTGTAAGTATGGTCAAGGCGGGTACGGCTGATTAACTTTCTTGCATACACTGGGTAAGTGCAGTTTCCCAGTCTGGTAAACGTATACCGAAAGTATCAAACAACTTGTCATTTGAGAGTACTGAATAAGCCGGACGTTTTGCCGGCGTGGGGTAATCTGCAGTAGTAATTGCCGTCACGCTGGTATCAGAAAATTCTGAAGCGGCAATAATAGCACTGGCGAAATCACACCAGCTGGCCTCACCGCCACAGGTCATGTGATAGACACCGCGGACCTCTTCGGTAAATCCTCCATGCAGCATAAAGTACTGAACCAGTTTCAATGTAGCATCAGACAATGCCCGGGTAGTAGTCGGCGCGCCATACTGATCACCGACGATAGTTAGCTCATCTCGCTCTGCAGCCAGGCGCAGCATCGTACGCAGGAAATTCTGGCCATGCATTGAATAAACCCAGCTGGTACGAAGGATCAGTGAGTTTTTACAGTATTTCAGAACGGCTATTTCACCATCAAGTTTAGTCTGTCCGTATACGGACTCAGGATGAGGCAGGTCAATTTCGCTATAGGGCTGTTTTGCAGAACCGTCAAATACATAATCAGTTGAATAATGGATAATCCCGGCATTCAGAGCCGTGGCAGCTTTTGCCATCACTTCAGGTGCCCTGGCATTAACCATTTCAGCCAGGTCCGCATCGGCTTCGGCCTTATCAACAGCGGTATAGGCCGCAGCATTAATGATCAGATCAGCTTGTTCTTCATTTATTACATCCCGCAGTTCATCGAGATGACTAAGATCCAGATCCTCGATACCGTAAGCGGACAGTTCCACATTATCCGACAGGGATTCTGCTACCAGAATTTCATTTAAATGCGTGCCTAGCTGGCCATCACGCCCAAACAATAGAATTTTCATTTAGTAGAACCCGGTTTATTTTCGTGCGAATGCGCTATCTTTCAGCAACGGGGCATTGCGGTCTTTTTCAGATACCAGTGGATCGCTGATGGGCCAGTCTATACCAATATCTGGATCATCCCAGCGTATGCCAGCATCTTCCGATGGAGTGTAAAGAGCGGTGCATTTATAGGTGACATCAACGGTCTCACTCAACACACAAAACCCGTGTGCATAACCGGGAGGGATATAGAGTTGATGTTTATTCTCTTCATTGAGAATCACACCATACCATTGACCATATGTGGGGGATTCAGCGCGGATATCCACAGCCACATCAAAAATCTCTCCTGTTACCACGCGCACAAGTTTGCCCTGCCAGGTTGGAAACTGATAATGAAGACCGCGCAATACACCACGCGAAGAGCGCGAATGATTATCCTGGACAAAATTGACGGGCAAGCCATTTTCTTCGAAAATAGCGGCATTAAAAGTCTCTAGAAAAAAGCCCCGGTCATCATCGAAGACGCGCGGGACAATCAACCTGACACCTTTTAGATGAGTATCATGAACTTCCAATGAAATCTCCTGATGTTTCTTAAATAAACCCGTCATTGCGAGGAACAAAGTGACGAAGCAATCTCCAAATGATTGATCCACAACTTATGAAGTTGCCGCGCTACGCTCGCAATGACATTTTGTGAAGTATAGCAGTCATGACCACAGTGACTCTATGAGCATTAGTCGATCAGACCCGATTCAGGTGATGATGCTGATGCATAGGCCTTTCTTGGCATTCTTCCCGCCAGCCATGCCTCCCTGCCCGCCTGCACTGCCTTATTCATTGCTGCTGCCATCAGCACTGGTTTGTTTGCCCCGGCTATTGCGGTATTCATTAAAACACCATCTACACCCAGTT
>DAOVWW010000329.1 GCA_030636465.1 Gammaproteobacteria bacterium | reverse complement strand
TTTATTAAAAAAATGAATTTCAGAAATTGATGCCGTACACGCAGCAAACGAGGAGAAATAGTATAGGAAAGATGTTTCGGCTGTGCTACTGACACACAGCCTCTCATTCACATGAGTAAACCGGGGTTTTAAGGGATATAAACGCCAGTAGAATAATTACTCGAAATTGCTAGCGCAGATATTGTTAATTTAGAATGCTGCCAGGTTTCAATGACCCTCATCAAGATGATCCGCGATCAATTCAGTAATACCCAATAACTCTATATCCCACATATCATTGTGCTCCAGACCATCTTCCAGCATATGCCTGCAATTAGAGCAGGCCGTCACCAGGCCTACAGGCTGAACTGCATCGATCTGCCGTTTCTTGGCATCGAACACTTTTAAGCGCAATGGATTAGCACGCTCATTTGAACTCACTCCGCCACCGCCGCCACAACACCAGTTCATCGCACCGGTTTCCGGTAGTTCGACAAAGTTTGGCGCTACCATTTTCAGTAAATTACGGGGCTGGTCCAGCACACCACCGCGACGCCCTGCATTGCAGGGATCATGGTAACTGATGCGCTCTTCAGTGAACCCTTTCGTTTTCAAACGACCTTCAATACGCAGCTGGTCTAACAATTCCATGATATGCACAACTTTGAAAGGTAAAGCTCTGCCTATATAATTAGGGGCATCCCAACGAATGGTTGAATATGCATGGCCACATTCCGGGCTGACAACATTTTTTATATTTAGCTTTTCTGACACTGCAACCACACGCTCAACTAATTTAGCGGCAAGTTTTGAATCACCCAGCTGAACACCGGTATTCGTTGCTTCAAAATATTCACTACTCAATGTCCATGAGACACCCGTTGCCTTAAATATCTTGGCCAACGAACCGATAAACTCTGGGAAACCTGCTATTTCGCCAGATGACAGCAAAACCAGATAGTCCACGCCTGCAACATCGAGAGGAACAGGTATTCCAGTCTCTTTCTCCTGCGCGGCGATGGTGGCTTTTAATGTGTGTGCCGTCACCCCCATTGGACTGCCAATCTTATCTGCACGATCGGCCGCACTGACCAGATCCGGAGGTGAATATCCTGCAGCAGCCAGACCTTCTTTAGCTTTTCGTATAAGCATGGCGATATCTATACCCATGGGGCATACCATGCTGCATCGAGAACAAACCGAACAGCCGTCATATATAAGTTCTTCCCAATCAGACAGGTCAGACTCATTCATTGGTTTGAGCAAACCCATCTTACTGGCCAGCTTGCCCCAGAAGGTATATTCACGCTTCCACAATTTTCTCAGCGGTTCAGTTTTATAGATTGGCGTGTAACGCGCGTCACCGGTTTCGGTATAGAACAGGCAGGCCTCTGCACAGATGCCGCAACGGACGCAACTGGAGAAAAATGACATAGTGCGGGTATCCATTTGCCCACGCATGGCATCAAGGCCACGAGCTAATGCTTCACTCATTTTTTCATCTCCAATTGAATACAGGCAATCGAAATCGTCATGATTTGACTCCACGGCGACCAAACCAGGCGCCGGTGAAAGCGCGGCTGGGGATAAACATAAATGCATGCATTAAACGGCTGAAAGGAAAATATACCATCAGTAACTCTACCGTGAACTTATGCAGTATGCGCAAACCTTCAAAGCCTTCTAATAGAGCTAAACAGCCGGTAAACATAACAACAAAGGTTAGAATTGATGCAGCATGATCGTCTGCACTGGAAATCAAACGAGTGACAGGATCCATGATCCGGTGTATCCATAACAGCAACAAGCCCACAAAGGCGAACTGTGCAGAAATAATAAAAGCCCAGTAGGGCATCGCTTTCCAGCTAAGCCCGGTTAATGATTCAACAAATAATATATGCGGTGCCGCAAAAAATAACAGTGCGAACAGCCCGAGGTGGAACATGTAACCGGCAATGACATGTATCCTGGTGCGAGAACGCATTTCAGCACGCGGGATAAATCTACTTATGTTTGCACTGACAGCACCAACTAAACCGGACTTTCGTGCTACGGAGAAATCTTTTTTACTGCCAACCAGGAATATCGAAAAAATGCGCCACAGCACGCCGATGGTAAACACCCATAATGCTATGTCCCATAAAACTCCATCTACGAGTTGCTTGATCATTACTAACCCTCGCCTTCTGTGGCCATTGAAGATCTATCAGCTGTTTTTTCACCGTCACTTTCAGCCGCTTTTATCTCTGCATACCAACGGTCGTGATGAGATTTAGCCCAGGCTTCATCAACATAACCATTAGTCATACTGCCCAGGGTGCCTTCAACGCCCGCAGTGCCAAGATAAATATGACCAAATGAAACACTAATGATCACCAGGGCGACAATTCCGTGCAGCACCTCCGATAGCGCCATGATCTGTCGGCTCTGGCCCAGTATGGAGAAATCAAGAATCAAGCCGGTGATACACAATACTAGACCGCCTAATATTGCAATCCAGAACCATATTTTTTCACCCGCATTAAAACGTCCCGCACTGATATGACCACCACCCAGCATGCCGCCGCCCTTGAGCAACCATAAGATGTCACCGCGGGCATATATATTGTCTTTTACAAAAGTTAGAAACAGCATAATAATAGCCACCAAAAATGTCGGCCCAAATAAATTATGCGCTTCTTTACAGGCAGAAGCGGTGAT
>DAOVWW010000193.1 GCA_030636465.1 Gammaproteobacteria bacterium | reverse complement strand
AATTTGTAATTTGTAATTTCAGCATCATCGTCTCCTGATCACTTCTCTTGGTTTCCCGGCGTCTCCGGGCGGGCCAACAATGCCTTCTTCCTCAAGCATCTCCATGATTCTGGCTGCCCTGTTATAACCTATTTTCATTCTCCGCTGAATATACGATATGGATGCCTGCCCGGCAGAGAGCACAATGTCCCTGGCATGGGAGTAGAGTTCGTCCTGCTCTTCAAAGTTGGAGGCCTGCTGTGACTCAGTCACAAGGTTTTCAAGAAGCGTGTAGTCAGGCCCGGCCTGGGCTTTTATGTGGTCTACAACGTTTCTTGTTTCTTCACTGCTAACATAAGCGCCATGTATTCTCTTGATTCTCTTACCCGGACTTGTGAAAAGCATGTCACCTTTTCCAAGAAGCTGATCAGCCCCGTAAGTGTCAAGAATAATCCTTGAGTCCATTTTGGATGAGACCTGAAAGGAAATTCTTGATGGAAAATTAGCCTTGATTATTCCGGTAATAACATCAACAGAGGGACGCTGTGTCGCCAGGATAAGGTGAATACCGGCCGCACGCGCTTTCTGTGCCAGCCTGGCAATCAGTTCTTCCAGTTTTTTACCCACTACCATCATCAGATCCGCCAGTTCATCGATAATGATAACGATATTTGGCAAGGTATCTAGCTCTTCGGCTTCGTCTCCAGGCTTTGTCAATGGGTTCATCAACGGAGATTTCTGCTTAATACCATCGGTGACTTTTTTATTGTAGCCAGCCAGGTTACGTACTCCCACGGCAGCCATCAGCTGGTAGCGGCGCTCCATTTCAAAGATTCCCCAACGCAGGGCATTGGCCGCTTTTTTCATGTCGGTAACAACCGGCGCCAGTAAATGCGGCAGACCTTCATAAACTGAAAGCTCCAGCATCTTCGGATCAACAAGAATTAAACGTACATCCTTTGGCGTAGATTTAAAAATAATGCTGAGGATCAGAGCATTGATACACACTGACTTGCCCGCGCCGGTCGTGCCGGCAATCAATAAATGCGGCATCTTGCACAGATCAGCAACGACCGGCGCACCACTAATGTCTTTACCCAGCAAGATGGCCAGCGGGCTGTCGGCATCTTCATAAGCCTTGGATGAAATCCCTTCTACAAAACCGACGCTTTCACGGTGCTCATTCGGGATTTCTACGCCCATATAGGGCTTGCCCGGGATATTTTCCACAACCCGGACACTGACAACAGAAAGTGATCGTGCCAGGTCATTTGCCAGGTTAGCAATTTGTGAGGCCTTGATACCCGGAGCGGGATCAATTTCAAAGCGAGTTATGACCGGCCCGGGCTGAACTTCAACAACCTGTATTTCAATATTGAAATCCAGCAGTTTGCGTTCCAGCATCCGCGAAAGTGTTTCCAGCGCATCTCGTGAAAAACTTCCTTCATGCAAAGGCGCCGGATCAAGTAGAGACAAGCTTGGCAGTAACGCCTGACCTGGCTGTGAAAACATATCCGTCTGTTTCTCACGTTCTTTGCGTTCACTCTGTTCCGGCTTGGCAATTTTAGGTTCTATACGAACTGGCTTTTTCTTATCCTGCGAACGGCGAGCCTTTTTCAAAGTAACCTGACGCTGCTCAAGCATTTTATGTGAGCGTTTTTTCTCCTGCAGAGTAGCAAAAACCTCTTTTATTCGATCAAATGCCATCAAGGTGTACTTACCGGTGATGTCCATCAGCCAGAACCAGGATAATCCTGTCAAAAGCGTAATGCCTGAGAGAAACAATGCCAGCAACAGCAAGGTTCCCCCAACTGTACCAAACGACGGTGTGAGTGTACTGGCAATAGCACCACCCAGGTAACCTCCTGCAAGGTAACTGCCAGCATCCACCGGAGAGTTAAAATACATCTGCGACAGGCCACAACCGCCGATAAGGGTCAGAAAGAAACCAATCGAAACGATAATACGGGTTTGTATATCCTTGGCATGACTAGCCGACTTCTGACGGTATATTCTGACCACCAGCCATAACAGCATAATGGGAAATAAATAGGCCATCAGGCCAAATAAATTCAGAAACAGGTTGGCAAAACTTGCACCAGAACGGCCACCAAGATTTGAAACCAGGCCGGTATCAGCGCTATGCGACCAGCCGGGATCCTGCGGCGAAAAACTGACCAGCGAAATTAACAGGAACAGGGCAATTACGGTAAGCAGAAAAAGTATACTTTCGCGCAAGCCAGCCCTGACTTTCGGGGTAATTACCGGTTCTTTCTTTTTGTTTACTTTTTTTCGTTTGGCCTGTGGCATTAGTTTCTCAATGATAACTCTACAGCAGGATGTACGATCCTGCCCTGTTTTACATTTACTGCACTTTCAAGGCTTTCGCCTTCAAGGCCCTGTTCAAGTAATAGCATGACATACGGCAATAGCTCTGCACTTAAGGCCTGCGAAGCAGAACGTGGCACCGCTGCGGGTATATTAGTGACGGCAAAATGAACCACGCCTTCCTCTACATACGTGGGCGCTGAATAATCTGTCGCTTTCGTGGTCTCAACACAACCACCCTGATCAACGGCAATATCAACTATCACACTACCTGTTTTCATGCTCTTGACCATCTCCCTGCTAATGACATGCGGGGCGCGCGCACCAGGAATCAGTACCGCACCGATGACCAGATCGGCTTGTTCAACTGCAGCAGCCAATGCATCAGGATACGGATAAAGCCCGGTCACATTGTCACCCAGTTGACGCATGAGGGCCTGCTTTTCGCGTTTACGATCAAACACGGTCACGGTCGCTCCAAGGCTTTTAGCGACTATGGCAGCATTGCCTCCCGCATTACCGGCACCAATAATAACAACATTTCCTCTTTCTGCCGCTGGCAAACCACCCAGAAGCAGGCCTTCTCCGCCCTGGGTAGCGTAAAGCAAAGTCGCACCCGTTTGTACCGCTACTCGCCCTGCCACATCACTCATCGGAGCCAGCAGGGGTAAATTATTACCAACCAGCAGCGTTTCGAAGGCCAAAGCAGTAAGTCCAATGTTTTGCAAACTCCTGGTCAAATCCGGATTTGCCGCAAGATGGAGATATGAAAAAACACTATGATCTTCGCGTAAAAAAGCAAGATCTGCTGCAATGGGCTCTTTTACTTTTACGATCAGTTCGGCTTCGCCATACAATGATTCAGCATCCACGACAACTTTCACTCCACCTGCGATATAGCTCTGATCGTCATAACCACTGCCCACACCGGCACCTGCCTGTAAAAACACCTCGTGACCCTTTGCTGTCAGCTCAGCCACCGCTGCCGGCAGCAAGGCCACACGTCGTTCAAAGGGTTTAATTTCTACAGGTATTCCAATCTTCACCTAAGAAACCTCTGATCTCATCATGTACATAACCCTAATGTTTTGCCCTTCATTTTTCGATGACGTAACATACCATATTTTACTACAGGAACCTCCAAACTGAGAGGGATTCCATTGCATAAATATTGGAGAAATTGAATGTCTGAAGTACGCCATTGCCGACTTTTAATACTGGGCTCCGGACCAGCAGGATATACTGCAGCGGTTTACGCCGCGCGCGCCAATCTTGAACCTGTACTAATAACTGGACTGGAACAAGAGGGACAGTGCACCACTACAACTGATGTGGATAACTGGCCAGGGGATGATAATGGTGTTCAGGGGCCCGAATTGATGGAGCGGATGAAGCGCCATGCCGAACGCTTCGGCACGGAGATTCTGTTTGATCACATCAACAATGTTGATCTTTCGCAGCGGCCATTTCAGCTCACAGGCGATAGCGGACAATACACCTGTGACGCACTGATAATATGCACCGGGGCATCTGCGATGTACCTCGGCCTGCCATCGGAAGAAGCTTACAAAGGTCGCGGGGTATCTGCCTGTGCGACCTGTGATGGCTTTTTCTACAAAAATAAACCTGTTGCTGTCATCGGTGGTGGCAATACCGCAGTCGAAGAGGCGCTGTATCTGTCAAATATCGCCTCAAAAGTCACCCTCGTGCATCGACGTGATGAATTACGTGCTGAAGCCATACTTGCTGATGAAATTAAAGAAAAAGCCGCCAATGGTAATGTTGATATTGCCTGGAGTTATGTACTCGATGAAGTGCTGGGTGATGACGCCGGGGTAACAGGTGTGCGCCTTAAGAGTACCACAGATGGTTCTACAAAAGACGTTGATGTACATGGTACTTTCATCGCTATCGGCCATGCACCGAATACCGGTATATT
>DAOVWW010000036.1 GCA_030636465.1 Gammaproteobacteria bacterium | reverse complement strand
CTTGAACGAAGTGAAATACGTGTCATAGAACTTGAGCAGGAAATTGTATCTTTACTGCAGAGTTATAAAAAACAGTCTACGAAGGTCTCCAGACAACGCACACAGACAGCAGCCAGACTTTCTGAAGAAGTCACTGCCAGAATGCAGGCGCTGGGCATGGAGGGGGGGTCATTTGTTATCACCGTCAGCGATGTGAATGAGGACAATCTTCGTCGTCATGGTCTGGATAAAATCGACTACCTGGTCGCTGCCAATGCAGGTCAGACGACACAGTCATTGAATAAAGTTGCCTCTGGCGGTGAGCTATCACGTATTGCCCTGGCTTTACAGGCCTGTGTGATGGAGGCCTCCACAACACCTACACTGATTTTTGATGAAATCGATGTCGGTATAGGCGGCCGTGTAGCAGAAATTGTCGGCCAGCAACTGGCAAAGCTAGGCGCCGTAAGACAGGTGCTTTGTATTACTCACCTGGCCCAGGTTGCAGCCAATGCTCATCAACAAATACTGATCAGTAAATCCGGTGACCCAGTAGAAGCCTGTATAGATTCGCTGCAGGAAAAACAAAGAGTTGAAGAAATTGCCCGTATGATGGGAGGCATCGAAATTACCGAGCAGACCCGTGCTCATGCTGAGGAAATGCTGAAACAGGCTAATGGATAACCTAAGGAAGACGGTTTATGGTTTTAAACGTAAAACTTAATACGTGAAGCGTAATTCCTACGATTTTAAGCCTGCTTTCTTAGAACACTTGCCATCCTTTTTCATGCCACCGCAAACGCCATAAAGATACAGGCTGTGGTCATCGATGCAGAAATCTGATTCTGCAGCGATCTGGTTTTGCCGTTCCTCAATCCTGGGGTCAAAAAACTCAAACACTTCACCGCATTCTACACAGACCATATGATCATGGTGCTGGCCTTCATTTAACTCGAAAACTGAGCTGCCACCTTCAAAATGGTGACGAATAACCAGTCCTGCGCCTTCAAACTGGGTCAGTACACGATAAACAGTGGCCAACCCGATATCTTCATCGGCCTCAAGTAATTGCCTGTAGACATCTTCTGCTGTCAGATGACGCTGAGAGCTCTGTTCCAGCAGTGTGAGTATCTTCAGCCGTGGTACAGTTGTTTTAAGCCCAGCTTTTTTAAGGTCAGATTTATCCGGCATTCGCCACTCCAGAAATCATATTAAGGGTCAAAATAGTAGTCTGGTCAGATACTATCAGCTATCATCCCATGCTGTCTAAAAGAGTAAGAGTTGAAATACGCATGTCAAAATTTTTACACAACGCAATAGTCATTCTTGCATTGCTACTTCTCACTTCCTGTATCAAGACCTATAAGCATGATATCCAGCAAGGCAATATCCTTGATCAGGAACGTCTGGCCAGGCTTGAGCTGGGCATGAGCAAATCTGATGTTCAGACCTTGCTCGGTACATCCTTGCTACAGGATAGCTTTCACCCGGATCGCTGGGATTATTTCTATTCAATACGTAAAGCCAGAAAAAAAGATACTGAAACAAAATTGCTGACCCTGTACTTTAAGGACAGCAAGTTGCACCAAATCGTTGGCACTGTTACTTCAACAGATGAAACAGGGACAGAAAGCCAGACTAAAACAGTCACCATCGATGAAAGACCCGCTCAGGGCGGCATCATTCAACGCGGCTGGGACAGCATCTGGAAATAGAATAAAAGGTAAAACTTAAAAAGGAAAGTAATAAAAACTAAACCATTTCACCGTAAAAGACACTGTGTATAAAGGATTCTGTATTTTAGTGTTGTATATACTTCACTAATAAAACTAATAAAACTAATAAGCAATTCACAGAGGGAATAAAAAATGTCAAACGATTCACGCCGTAAGTTACTTAAATCTATAGCCGCAGGCAGCGGAGCTGTTGTTGCCGGAAAAAGCCTGCCTGATTCTTGGTCCAGACCGGTAGTCAATTCAGTATTACTTCCCTCTCATGCACAGACAACTACCTGTCAAAACGCATCAACCGGCCGTGAAGGATTCCTGTCATCAACCCGCTGGGCAATACCTGAGGGTGTTTGCTCGGTTGATGTCATAGTAAATGGTGCAGGGGGTGGATCAGGTGGTGAGAGTAATACAGCTGGTGGGGCTGGAGGCCAATCCACAGGGATCCTGGCTGTGACTCCAGGGGAAATTCTAACTATTATTGCTGGAACTAGTGGATCATCAGGAATAGCGTCTGAAGCAGGAAGTGGTGGCGCACCTGGTGGAGGAGCTGGAGGAGAATCTTCTGGTGGTTCCGCAATTGGTTCTGGTGGTGGAGGTGGCTATTCCGCTGTTGAACAAAACAGCGCCACTGTTATTGTTGCTGGTGGTGGAGGTGGCGCTGGTGGTGGAAACTTTGACGTTGCTGGTGGTGGAGGCGACGGTGGCGGCACAGGGACGAATGGTGCTGATGGTGATGCGGGTGAAGGTGGCGCAAGCGGCGGTTCTGGTGGTGCTGGTGGTGCTGCTGGTACTGGTGGTAATGCTGGTGGCGACGGTATCGCCTTTCAGGGTGGTGCTGGTGGATTTGGTAACGAAAGTGACCCGGGTGGTGGTGGCGGCGGCGGTGGCCTCGTCGGTGGTGGCGGTGGCGGTACCGGAAGTGGTGAAAATGGTTCTGGTGGTGGCGGCGGTAGCGGCCAGGCAGGGCCTGTTGGCACAACAAGCAATGGTGCGGGCGCTGCTGCAGGTGCTAATGGAAGTGTCATTATCAGCTGGAGCTAGACAGGACATCAGTCAGTCGATCCAATACTGAGTGATGTTCGTAAGCGAACCTGTGCCGCGGGTAATAGCACAGGATTAAATTAGCCCATTGATTCATCAGTCCAATAAGGCATCAAAAAAGAACTAACTATCATTCCCGCTTGCGCTGGATGAAGTTAAACGCCACGCTGATTCGTTCCCCTGCTCTGCCCTTCAGGGCACTGAGGTTTGGTTCTACCTCATGACCCAGCCAGGCAGGAAAAATAATCATACGGCCTTCAACCGGCTCATAAAAAACTTCACTCCAGGTCTCCCTGATATCACCGGCCAGTTTACTCAGGTGCGGCGTTACCATATGTGCCTGTACACGGGGATCGGTGAAATAAACCCGACCACTTTTCTCCGGTGCCTGTACGTAATAGACACCGCTCCATAAGACATTCGGGTGCGTATGATTACGATTGAAACCATAGCGGGGGCTGATATTGGCCCACATATTGTCGCAGACTGGTTCATATTCCGGATCATATGACTGGTCTTCATAAATCTGCTGTACAGTTATCGTGATGATATCCAGTAGATCCCTGTATTCTTCTCGCTGGTTCATATCCACAGCACTGTGCCAGGATCCCAGCGATGCCATATTTGACCTGACAATACCCGCCTTATCCTTCCTTTTCCATGCATAGATATCTTTCTTCAGTTCACTATTCAAAACTTCTGCATCAGGCAAGTCCCGGTAGTACATCACGGTAGGAAAATAGCTTTCCTTAAATAACTTTCCTGCTTTTTTGAGGGTGGATTTCTTTTTTTTCTTCACAGGCTTTTTGGAAGTCATCATCGTCCTCTCTCAACCTAAATTTTATAATTAATAGAGACGCCCTTAAGGGATCATAATCATTAACAGTGCGAGAAAAATAAGTATTAGCAGAAATCGAACCCATCGCAACTGCTTGTTAATAAAAGATAGGTGTACCACCACCTGAGTCATGTCCTGACGCGAGTGGACTATTGCCCTGCGTGTTTCTTTTTCATTATAAGTCAGCCCCTCGCCTGCTTCCGCATCACGCATAATGACTTTTTGCGCAGCAGCATTCCTATTATATTTATTCATCTAACTATTGCCCCCTATTAAAGTTTCACCTAAAAGCAGCACTCAAGGCGCCACGCGATTCTGTGGCCCATTCAGATACAGTTTTTTTGAGTAGCAAAGCAGTTTGTAATTATTAAATCTTATTCAGCTATTCTAGACTATATTTAAAATCTTTCCTGTTTCTTCTTTCGTCAAAATTTAAACTTTATTTTTTTTCGCACGTTGCCTGCGTATCTCTTTTGGATCACCAATTAATCCTCGATAAATCTCGACCCGGTCACCCGGATGTAAAACATCTTCTTTTTTCGCGGCTTTGCCAAATATCCCTGTTTTGTTAACATCCATATTTATATCAGGATATTTATCCAGAATCTTTGATTCCCTGATAGCATCTTCTACAGTTGATGGATGGGGCAACTCAACATCAATCACATCCTGTTCTCCTGGCAGTGCAAAAATAACTTCCACATGTATTTTTGTCACAGTTCTCTTGTCCCATACACATCGATTGCACGCTTGTGGAAGGCATCTACCATGCCATTTGCAATGATGCTGAAAACCGGCCCTATCACAGCACCCGCCAGCCGATTTGCAAAGCCGAATTCCAGATCAAATTTAATTTTACAGGCCTGTTCATCCAGTTCTATGAATTGCCAGACACCCGTGAGAAAACTAAATGGGCCATCTTTCAAATTCATAGTAATCTGCTTGCCTTCATCGTAGATATTGATTGTAGTAAAAGACTGTTTGACTGCTTTAAAAGAAATATCAACCTGAGCGATCACTTCATCGCCTTCCCTCTGGAGAATCCGTGCGCCACTGCACCAGGGCAGAAATTCACCATAGTGCGGGACATCTGTCACCACTTCGAACATTTCTTCCGCACTATACGGAACAAGTGCGGAACGCTGGATTCTAGACATCAGTTCCTCCCCTGCTTTTCAGCTCACTGATCATATGATTCCGAAAAGATTTAGTATTACGACAGAAACCAGTGCCGGTGCCACATACTTGATCAGAAACTGCCATATTTTGTAACTGCGATTCAGAGCCAGCTCTTCCTTGCTGTGTTTCGGCTTCATCATCCAGCCGGCAAATATAGCAATCAGCAACCCGCCGACAGGCAGCATAATATTAGCCGTTAAAATATCAAGAATATCAAACACACCATTATGCTTGACTGTCCCGAGGAAGTTGAAGTCAAAGGCCCAGTGGCTAAATGAGAGAACAGTGGCAATACCCACCAGCCAGGTTGCCAGACCACACCAGACCGCCGCCCTGACGCGAGTCATACCCCGGTTTTCTATCAACCAGGCCACAGCTGGCTCTATCAGAGATATTGATGAAGTCCATGCTGCAACGACAATAAGTACAAAGAATAATGTGCCAAAAAACTGGCCGCCAGGCATATTTGCAAAAGCTATCGGCAAGGTCTGGAAAATAAGTCCTGGGCCAGCGCCTGGTGAGAGCTCTGGGAAAGAAAATACTATCGGGAAAATTGCCAGCCCCGCGAGCAAGGCAACCATCGTGTCTGCAAGGGAAATAATAATTGAAGTTTTTGCGATAGATGTATTTTCTGGCAGATATGAACCATAAATCATGATGGCGCCCATACCCAGACTGAGGGTGAAGAATGCATGCCCCATGGCAGTGAGAATTGCACCTGCCGTTAACTTGCTAAAATCCGGCTTGAACAGGAACTCAACGCCCTCGCTGAAATGACCGGTGTTCATTGCATAGCCGAAAAGTATCAGCAGAAGTACCAGTAATAGAGGCATGAGGAAACGTACTGCTTGCTCCAAACCTTGTTTCACGCCTCTGGCAACTACCACCATAGTTAGCGCCACAAAACCGGTGTGCCAGGCCAGCAGCTTTTCCGGATCTGAGACCAGTTCACCAAAAATATCTTTAATGCCGGCATTGTCAACCGCATGGAACGCGCCTGTTGCCGTGCGGAATACATAGGCCAGTCCCCAGCCCGCAATGACACTGTAATAGGAGAGTATAAGAAAACCGGCCAGTACACCCATCCAGCCGACCCATGACCAGATCCCATGGCGATCTTCAGCTCTGGCTAATGTTCGCATTGTATTGATCGGGCTCTGGCGACCACGGCGGCCAAGCATGACTTCAGCCATCATAATTGGTATACCGATTATGGCCACACAAAACAGGTAAACCAGGACAAAAGCCCCGCCACCATATTCACCAGTTATATAGGGGAACTTCCAGATATTACCCAGGCCGACTGCTGAACCCGTTGCTGCCATGATAAAGGCCCAGCGACTGGACCATTGCCCGTGTATAGAAACATTCTTTTCTTCTGGCATACCTGTAAACCCTGATTTATTTCCGCTATGTGTGATTTTATATGAAACCGGCTTCGTTGTTGGCCTGTTTTGTGTTTGAATGCGCCTGTTACAGCAGAACCTTTTTTAACATACTCAAAGCATTACACCAACCATGTCCGGAAAATCAAAAAAGAAAACTTCTTCTGGCAGCACCATCGCCTTAAATAAAAAGGCAAAATTTGATTACCATCTGGAAGATAAGTTTGAAGCAGGAATGGTGCTCGAAGGCTGGGAAGTCAAAAGCATGCGTGACGGACGTGCACAGCTAAAAGAAAGCTATGTCATTATCCGCAATGGAGAACTATTTCTGGTTGGCGCACATATCTCACCCCTGGTATCGGCATCCACGCACAATGTGGCTAATCCAACACGTATGCGTAAGTTGTTGTTAAATCGTCGCGAAATAAGCCAGCTGATTAGTTCTGCAGAACGTGATGGCTACACCATCGTCCCTGTTGCCCTGTACTGGAAACGTGGCAGGGCAAAGCTCGAAATCGCCCTGGCAAAAGGTAAAAAGCAGCACGACAAGCGCAGTTCCATCAAGGACAGGGAATGGAAGCGTGATAAGGAAAGAATTATGAAACATGGAAAATACTGAATATTGCTACAGTTTTATTTTCACGTGTTATAATTAGATCTCTGGGGGCGACCGGTTTCGACGCGGGTGGCAAAGCCTTCGGTGCATGTCGAGGAGCAGATTCCCTCGTAAATCCAGCTGCAACATTTTAGTTGCCAACGACGACAACTACGCACTAGCCGCCTAATACCGGTTAGTCCTTTCACCTTTGCTTGATTGTGGGCGGGGATTCGAAAGGTCAAATTACACAGTATCGCGGTAAAGCATTGTCTGTGGCGGACCCGTTAAAACCTATACAGAATCGTCGTGCGTTTTCCTCGTTTGCCGGGTAGCGTTCGATTAAATTAAAGTGCAAACTAAACATGTAGAACCGGACGGTAGAGTGCTTGCGGACGGGAGTTCGATTCTCCCCGCCTCCACCAGACAAAAAAACCCGCCAGCTGGCGGGTTTTTTGTGCCCGTATGTTTGCTGTCATGACACATATCTCATCAAGACCTACCTGTTCTTCCGCTAAACACTACCATTAGTCACCCTGTTCTTGAATCTGCTATTATTCACATCTACTTTACTAGTATGGGTTTCTCTATAAATAAAACGCTACAAAACAGAACTATGCTTGAAGCTCTAAGCCACTCTATTTCGAATACTGACTTTACTCTGAACCGTGAAAATGTCGTGCGTTGGTTACGGCCGTTTGCCGCCACGACCCCTACATTTTATCTCCTGTTTGTCGTATTGTTTGCTACTCTCGGCTATTTTGCTCTTTTGCTGTTTCCTGCCCTCTCTATATGGCTTTATTTAAATCTAATCGACTCACTTTATTCTTCAGAACATCACAGGCACTGGGCTGATGCACTGATGATTGGGAGTTTTCTGCTACTTTCAGTACTGGCCAGTATTTCACTTTCCCGCTTAAAGTTTACCAACCGTGCTGGTGTTACAGTGAGTCCTGATTCTTCGCCCAAGCTTGCCAGGCTCATTAAAGGCCTGCAAATTCACTTCGGCAACCCAGGTATAGAAAAAATAACAATTACCAGACAAGATGACATACATATAAAGCACACACCGGTAAGCTGGTTTCCGGTTAAATTTAAAAATACGCTGAATATTGGTTTATCTACATTGTTGTGCACCTCACCACAACAATTCCAGGGTATGTTAGGGCGTGAAATAGGCAGACTCTCCAGCCAGAAGAACCCTGTGACCGGCTGGATATTGAATATGCATAGCCAGTGGGCAAATTATCATTACGCACTACAGCGGCACGGTGATCTGCTGCTGAAACCACTGAGCTTCTTTTTTCAATATTATTCACCTGTATATAACGCTGTATCGTTCTTCGCTGCCCGACGCGGTGAAGTTCAGGCAGATCGTTATACTCTCGAAATCATGGAAGATGATGATGCCATCACATCAATAATTCAGCCCATTATTTTCCAGAATTTTTTACGTGAGAAATACTGGCCATTAGTTATCAATCAGCCAAAAGATGGCAAGCATCGCTTATTTATGCCTTACAAAAAGATGAGCCAGACTATGCGTAAAAGCGTCAAACCGGCTGATATAGAAAGATGGGTAGAGCTAGAAATGCGTAAATTTGGCGATACCAGCACAACACTTCCACCTCTTAAAACCCGGTTGCATATGCTGGGGCATCAGCTACCGGTTTACCCGCAGGCATTATCGCAAACATCCGCTGAATACTATCTCGATGCACCGATGCAACAGCTACTTATCAATAGTTTTGATAAAAGCTGGGTGAGGAAGGCCGGGTTTAGCAAAGTGTCGAATGCGCCTTCATCCTGACCGATCCTCACCATAAATAAAAAGTGTAGTATCGATTAACGCAGTCGCCCTAAGAGATCTCTTATCCTTAGAGCTTATCCTCATAAATAACGATGTCAGCTAACTCATACAAACCACGTTCATAGTCCGCAAACAGGCCATCACCCTTACGTTGCTGTATGACGTAGTTAATCTGCTCACGCACATCTTCTGAAACGTCCTGAGGGTCACCTGGAGTGGCTTTACTGACAGAAAATATCACATAATCTCCGCTGGCTAACAAGGCATTAGCAGCCTCTTTGTCATTGCCTGATGAGCTTACTGATGTGCGAAAAACTACATTCAACAGGGCGGGTGCCAGGCCTGCATTACCAGCACGTTTAACATTTTCATGTTCAGTAAGCTCTATTCCCTGCTGTTCAGCAATTTGTGCCAAAGTTTTACTTCCAGATCGAAGTTGAGCAGTCAGTTCATCGACTTTAGTTGCTAGCAGCTGCTTGCTACGCTGCTTAATCAAACCCTGTTTTATTTCATCGGAAACATCTGCCAGTGGTTTTTGCTGGGGTAAGCGGTGTTCGAGTAAACGCAGCGCCACTAACGTGTCGTCGCCAGTTTCTACAACTTCGCTGTTTAGCCCTTCCAGCAAAACGTCTTCAGTAAATGCAGAATCGACAAATACACGTTTTGATAAGAGGCCTACGCCGCCAGATCGAGAAAACCAGTCGCTGGTCATGACTTTTAAACCCAATGCATCCGCCGCTGCCTGTAGACTAGTGGGCTGTTCATAAACCAGGTTTTGCATTTCTTCAGCCATCTGGCCGAAACGGGAAGCGGATTCTTTCAGTGCATATTCATCACGAATCTGCTCTTTGGCCTGTTCAAAGCTCTTACCAGATTCTGCTTTGACGTCATTTAATTTAATGATATGAACACCAAACCGGCTTCTGACTGGATCGGATATTTCATCTTTCTGCATAGCAAATACTTT
>DAOVWW010000124.1 GCA_030636465.1 Gammaproteobacteria bacterium | reverse complement strand
TATCGTTACATCAGCACCCTGTGCTGCGGCTTTTACGGCGGCACTGGCGATAACGTCATCGGCTTCCATGGCCGTGATATGAATAGGCATAATACCGTTTTCACTAATTTCCCGCTGCAGACGGGAAAAGATTTCATGCAGTTCTTCAGGCATTGCCGGGCGGTCTTTTTTGTAGTCAGGGAATAATTCATGCCTCCATGTCAGGCCATCACACTCGAATGCACACAATACATGCGTTGGCGTGTGTTGCTTTAAAGCCCTCGCCAGTGACTGATGCGTAGAGCTGATGGTCTGCTCAATGATTTGCGCTGTATTGTCTGCCGGGATGGCGGCATGGATACGACGGATAAGGTTTGGCCCGTCTATCAGTAAAAAATGAACACCCGATAGTTGCATAATTAATTATGGTTCGGCTTTTTAAAAACTGGCCAGCTGCTGTTCTGTCGGTTCAGCACAGCAGTACCAGGATTCGGAGTGCACAGGGACAGTGTCGCCACATTGATCTGCCGTTACGTCAGGTGCTTCCCGACTCGCTGCCTTGAGTGCTATTTGTCGTATACCGTTAAATATTTCTAGTCGGCTCAGATTCCTGCTTTCAGCTTTTTCGGTCCAGTGGCGGATATTTTCCTGCAGAGCATCAACTTCAGTCTCACGGTGTATCCAGGTATAACCCAGCGATGCGGGGTTGAAGTCGGTGATGCAGGTTTCTTCTTTAGGAAGTTCCAGTATTCGTGAACCACTGGGTATCAGCAGGCGTAAGGACAGCTGGACAGGATTGACACTCATAATCAGTTTTAGCTCCGCAATCTTGTCGAGCAGTTCAATATAATTGCTCAGCGTCGTCCACGGAGTGAAGGGGATGAAGGTCGGCGCCAGAGCAATATTGTGTTCAGACATGAGCCCGACGACCTGTTCAAATTCTGCTGCACTATGCCCTTTATCCAGGTGTTCCAGAATTTTGTCATCAACTGACTCCACGGCTGTGGTGACCAGAATGCAACCGGTATCACGCAGGAAGGGCAGGTAATCAGGGAGCTTGATTAAGTGTTCTATTTTGATCACTGCATCGTATGTCAGGGCTGGGAATTCTTCATGCATGGCCTCGATAATACGTTTAGCATGTCGAGGGCCATTGAGAAAATCAGGGTCACCAAAGGAAATATGCTGCGCCCCCAGTGCGACCTGCTGGCGAATATCCTCAAGTACGATGTCAGCCGGTACAGCATAAAAACGACCCTGGTATACGGGCACAACAGGGCAATGGCGACACAGGTGTTTACAGCCCCGGGTTGTTTCTGTGAAGCCCATAATGCGCCGGCTTTCATCGGGCATGACCAGATGGGCATATTTGTCCAGCGCCGGCAATCCCTGTCGGTCAGGTACCATAAAGTCGATACGACTGAGGTTGACGACTGTTTCTCTACTGGCAGGATGCTCGCCCTGTTCCATCTCGCCAGATTCAGTTATGGATCCTGCATAGGCAAGCATATCTTCTTCAGATTCACCGCCAAATACGGCATCAACACCCAGTTCCCTGAGGAACTTCTCATTGACCGGTGCATACCAGCCAAATACGGCGATTTTTGCAGACGGTGCCATTTTTTTTATGCGTGGCATGGCTTCGCTGGCTATGCGCGTGGCAGTGAGCATGCTGAGATAGATGTAGATCACACTGGCTGATGCCAGATCACCATCAGTGAGTTTTTGCTGTGACAGATCAAGGCATTTGACCTGATAACCGGCCTGGCCAAATATCGCCGCTGGTTCGGCCAGGGCAAATGGCTGGCGGCCAAGGTCATAAGGACTGATAAGGATGATCTTCTTTCGCGTGCAATTTGTATTGCCAGACTGAGTCTGCAGTTTGTCAGCAGATTCTTCTTTTGAGATGCCTGTGCATTGTGTGGTACAGCTATCATTCATTAGATTTGATCTCTTTAATTTTTCAAAATTTGCTGATACAGGTCTGTAGGTCTGTATCTTTCCGGAGCTGTGTATTAGTTGCGTATGCCTACACCTTTATTAAGTAAATACAGTGTAGCGGTAGTGAGTGCGACAATAAATCCGATAATGATAATGAATGCAAAACCAATGTTGAGATCAGACTGACCCAGCACACCATAACGAAAAGCATTGACCATGTGTAGTATGGGATTAATAAGGGAAACATTCTGCCAGAATTCGGGTAACAATTTAATCGAGTAAAATACGCCACCCAGGTAGGTCAGGGGGGTCAGTACGAAAGTTGGAACAATAGAGATGTCGTCAAAATTGCGTGCGAACACAGCATTAATCATTCCCGCCAGTGAAAACAGAATAGCCGTCATCAGAATGACAGTAATGGTGATGAAATAGTTATCTATCGACAGGCCGGTAAATATCAGCGCAATGCTGGTGACGATTGCACCAACTATCAGGCCACGCGCGACACCGCCGGTTACGAAGCCTGCAAGGATTATGTAGCTGGGAACAGGTGCAATAAGTATTTCTTCAATAGAATGCTGAAATTTCATACTGAAAAATGAAGAGACAACATTGGCGTAGGAACTGGTGATTACCGACATCATAATCAGACCGGGAACAATAAACTCCATATAGCTAAAGCCATCCATAGTCCCTATACGCTTACCAATAAGATTGCCGAATATGATGAAGTACAGTGTCATGGTGATTGCTGGAGGCAGGATGGTTTGCGGCCATATGCGCATGAATCGTGTTATCTCTCGACTGACGATAGTTCTGTATGCGGTATAGCGAACGGTTTTGCTCATGGCTAAGTGGTTTCAGTTTTGTTCATTGGTCTGACTACGGCGATCATCAGCGGTAATAATGTCAGGTTGAGGATCAGTGCAGTAATCATGGCGGCACCGGTTAGCAGACCAAAATAGATTGTTGGAATGAAGTTCGATAAGGCCAGTATGGAAAAACCGATAGTGATAATCAATGAAGTGTAATACATAGCCCGGCCGATACTGTTATGGCAGCGCATTATTGCGAACCAGTAATTTCGGTCCAGACTGTACTCTTCCTGAAATCGATGTACATAATGGATCGTGTCATCGACAGCTATCCCTATCGTTATCGCTGCAATGGTAATTGTCATAATATCTAGCGGGATGCCGAGTAAACCCATCACGCCGAGTATCGTCGCTGCCGACAGAATATTTGGAATAATAGCCAGTGCTGCCATCTTAAACGAGCGAAACAGCACAATAAACATCAGCAGTATGGCAAGAAAGACCAGGCCCAGGGTTTTTATTTGAGAGCTGAACAGGCTTTGCAGCATGTTATTATAGAGTACCAACATGCCGCTAAGGTGAATTTGCTCTGGTTGGTAACCGAGGTCTTGGATCAGGTGTTTTTCAATTCTCGACAGTAGCTCAGCCCGTTTTAAATCCGGATCAGAATCAATAACCCGTATACTGAAACGGAGCTGGTTGCCATCCTCTGACATATAGGGTGTAAACAGGCTATCTTTGACTTCTGCAGGCAGGCGCTTAAACAGTATAGAGAGGAAGAAGTCATCCAGGTTTTTACCGTCTTTCAATGACCCCAGCATGAGCATAGCCGTGCTGATGGATAAGACCTTGCCAGTTTCAGGCAGACTATCCAGATAGCTGTGGATCTTGTACACATCTTCAAGCATGTATGAGTTAAACCAGAAACTGGAGCCGGCAATACCAACCTCTGCCTGATCCGGGTAGCTGTCTACATAATCATCGACATATATATCAGTATCTTCTTCAACTTCTATAAAATAGCTTTTTGGGGCATCGACAATAATCTCCAGTGGAGTAGTGCCCCCCAGCTCCTGGTCAATAAGTTTCATGCCCTGGTAGATTTCAGTAGAAGATTTGAAGTAACTGATAAAGCTATTTTCAACAGTCAGTTGTGAGATCCCAACCAGACTTACCATGACCATTATCAGCGCTGTCAAAAGAACACAAAGTTTTCGGCGTTCAATCAAGTTGGCAATATAGCGGGTAAAGGTGCCTGTGAAATCATGCAGCTTCCCCGGTTTCCCGGGTTTTAGCAACACCAGAGCAGCTGGGAATAGTGTGAAGGTAAAAAAGAATGCCACGGCTATCCCTATGACCATCATCCAGCCAAAATCTATCACCGGTCTGATGTCACTGAAGATCAATGAAGCAAATGCCACCATGGTTGTGATGGCGGTGTAAAAACTCGGTAAAAATTTACTGTGGATGGTCTCGCTAACTAGCCAGTACTGGTCTTTGTCCGGGTTATTTGCATGCAGTTCACGATAACGAACAATAAGATGTACCGTCAGTGACATGGTAATTATCAGCAGTAATGAGATGAAATTAGATGATACGACGGTAACTCGCCAGCCGAGCAAACCCAGTAAACCGAGCATGAATATGCCGCTAACCGCACAGGTTATTACGGGTAGAAATACCCAGTGATATTTTCGGAAAGCGGTATAAAGAAAGATCACCAGCAAGGCCAGTACAGCCAGGCCAAATGTCTTCAGGTCGCTGCGTACGTAACCCATAGAATCCGCCACAATCATGGGAACACCACCTAGAAACAGTTTGGCCGTGTCCCGATGTTTATCCATGATGCTGCGGATTTTTTGAATATCCAGGCGCTCCTGTTCCCGCAGACTATCACTGTATTCATTGAACTCATCAGTGACTGTTTTTAATTCAATGGCGAGTTCCGGGGTCAGGGTGCTTTCCAATTCCTGCACACGCAAAGCATTGCGCCGATTGAACAATCGATGCCATTGTTCATTGTGTTTAAACTTTATCTGCAGGGCAGTGGTATGGCCGTCTTTGCTGATGATCAGGTTGCTGTAGAAAGGACTGCTGGTCAGTTCCTTGCGCGCCAGTCCGGGCACGACATCCGCTGACTCCAGGGTGCGAATGTTTTTACTTAACTCGGACAGGGTAAGCGGCGGTGAATTGATGAGTGGCACATCGAGTATGGTCGTTACACCCTGCACCCTTGGAATACCTGCTAGCTGCTGGCGTAATGCAGCCAGGTCAGCGAGCACTGTCTTACTGAAAAGACCCTTGTTCGGCGTATAGGTGATGACCAGATAATCGTCGGAGCTGTATCTCGCACTGATTGAGCGGTAGTAGCGCAGGGCAGAGTCGTTTTCCAGCACCAGTGTGTCTGCTGAGGCATCAAGCCTGAAGTCCTTGCTGTGGTAGCCAACGACTGCGACCAGGATGCTCAGCAGGGCTAATGTCAGCCAGGGTTTGCCGAGTACCAGTGCTTCGTATATCTGTTTCAGACTATTTAGCATTTAAAACCCTTTTTATTTAGCATCTTTGTTTTTATTTTCATGCACCATGCCCATAAACAATTCTTCCAGCCTGTTGGTCTTGTTGCGCAGGCTGAGTATGGTCAGGCCTGAATCGGATAACTGGCTAAATAAGCTGTTAAGACCTTTGTCTTTTGCCACCTCTACAGACAGGGTGTAGTCAT
>DAOVWW010000121.1 GCA_030636465.1 Gammaproteobacteria bacterium | reverse complement strand
TATTGAAGGTTCAGGCGGGAAAACTCAATTTGACGCGGATGACAGGGGACGGACACATTATCCAATACCCAGTCATACAAGGGGCGGTGATCGAGAAACTCAAGCGTACAAAGAGAGTGGGTGATGCCTTCCAGTGCATCTGAAATCGGATGGGTAAAGTCGTACATCGGGTAGATGCACCATTCTTCACCGGTTTGATGATGTATTACACCATGGCGAATGCGATAAAGAGTCGGATCACGCATATTCATATTCGGTGAGGACATGTCTATCTTCGCCCTCAGCACACGGGCACCATCTTCAAACTCTCCTGCTTTCATCGCTGCAAGCAAACTGGTATTTTCTTCCACACTGCGATTTCTATAAGGGCTGTCTGTGCCCGCTTCGGTCAGTGTACCGCGATACTCCCGGGTTTCTTCAGCTGACAGGTCACAGACATAGGCGAGGTTTTTATTTATCAGCTCGATCGCATAGGCATAGAGTTGCTCAAAATAGTCAGAGGCATAAAATAAACGATCACCCCAGTCAAAACCCAGCCATTTGACGTCATTCTGGATAGACTCAACAAATTCAACATTTTCTTTGTGCGGATTGGTATCGTCGAAGCGCAAATTACATAAACCATCATAATCACGCGCCACACCAAAATTTAAACAAATTGATTTAGCGTGTCCGATATGGAGATAGCCATTTGGCTCCGGAGGGAAACGGGTATGTACTTTGTTTGCAAACTTCCCGCTTTGCTGGTCCTGATCGATGATCTGGCGAATAAAGTTTGTCGGCGTTTTGATTTCCTGTTCGTCCATCTTCTCCATCTTCAGGCCTGCTCTTCTCTTTTACGAATAAATTCAAGTGCCATATCGATACGTCTTAAACAGGCATCTTTACCAATTAGTGCGAGAGTCACATCAATTCCGGGAGAGGCGGCACGGCCTACAACAGCAACTCGCAGCGGCTGTGCCACTTTGCCCATTTTTAATTCCAATGAAGCGGAAACGTCTTCTACACACTGATGCAGTGTAGTTTCTTCCCAGTTATCCAGCTGTTGTAAAGCCTCTTTCATTTTTTCAAGAGGCTCCCGAACGACGGGCCTGAGATTCTTTTTTGCTGCTTTTTCGTCATATTCTTCAAAATCACGATAGATAAACTCACTGATTTCAGCCATTTCCACCAGTGTTTTCGCTCTCTCTTTCTGCGCCTCGACTACCTTCACTATGTCCGGGCCCTCTGCAGGGTCGATTCCCAGGCGCCCAAGATGCGGGCTGAGTAAATGTGCAAGGTGATATGAATCAGCTTCTTTAATGTAATGCTGGTTTAACCACAATAATTTCTCTGTGTTGAAACTGGATGCGGATTTATTGACATCATCTACATCAAACAACTGAATAAGTTCTTCCTGTGAAAAGACTTCCTGATCACCATGTGACCAGCCCAGTCTGACCAGGTAGTTTATCAACGCTTCCGGCAGTATGCCCTGCTCCATGTATTGCATAACACTGACTGCGCCGTGCCGTTTTGACAAACGTGCGCCATCATCACCGAGTATCATAGGCAAATGGGCATAACGGGGAATTTCTTTATCCAGAGCTTTAAGTATATTGATCTGCCTGGGAGTATTATTCAAATGGTCATCGCCACGAATGACATCTGTAATACCCATGTCACTATCATCTACCACCACGGTCAGATTATACGTAGGTGATCCATCTGTGCGACGAATGATCAAGTCATCCAGTTCAGCATTGCTGAAGCTAACACGCCCCCTTACCATATCATCGACTACCACTACCCCATCATCCGGGTTCAGGAAGCGAATCACGTGTGGTGTATCAGGGCTGATATCAAGACTCCTGCAATGACCATCGTAACGGGGCTTTTCTTTATTCGCCATTGCCGTTTCGCGTAAGTCGTCGAGACGTTCACGTGAGCAGCTGCAGCGATAAGCAAGGCCCTTTTCCATTAGTTCTTCGATGACTTCATTATAACGGTCAAAACGTTCGGTCTGGTAAAATGGGCCTTCATCATATTCCAGCCCCAGCCAGGTCATGCCTTCAAGAATGGCATTGACTGACTCAGGTGTTGACCTTTCCAGATCGGTATCTTCTATACGCAGAATAAATGCACCGCCATGCTTGCGGGCATGTAGCCATGAAAATAGAGCTGTGCGTGCGCCGCCAACATGCAGGTATCCGGTTGGGCTCGGAGCAAATCTTGTTCGTTTAGTCATTTTTTAATAGGTACCAAAGAATCGTGAGCCGTATTCTACCAGTGCAGGACAAAAAACCTAGGGAATATTGAATAAACCTCCCCAGTCTCGATATATGCAAGCTTTGTTGGCAGACTGGTATCAATAACAAACAAGGTAGAAGCTGTAGTTGATCATTACCTGCCTCGCGTAATCATCAATGTTAATAAGCCTGCGAATACAACAAGACCAGCAGCAGTTCGTTCAGCTCGCAGCTAATGTAAATTCGAAATTATCAATCAAGCGCGTCTTGCCTAGCCAGGCAGCAGCAAGGACGATCAGCTTTTCATCTCCTGGCTGTGGCTTATCCAGGTCTCTCTGTCGTCTTACTACTACGTAATCCGGAGCAAAACCCAAATTTTTCAGTCTGGTAATACCTTCTGTTGCCGCTTTGTCAGTTTCTTCATTAGTGTACTGCAGGGCAACTTCCTGAATGACACTATACAGCCCTGCCGCCCGTACCAGCTCATTAGCTGATAAATAGTTATTACGACTGCTCATCGCAAGACCGTTAGCTAAGCGTACAGTCGCTACTCCAACGATATCTGTATCCATAGCAAGATCACTAACCATCTTCTTGATTAAGCGGTATTGCTGGTAATCTTTTTTTCCAAAAAAAGCCTTGTTTGCCTGCACCTGATTGAGCAGTCTGTTCACGACCGTGCTAACCCCATCCATATGCCCGGGCCTGGAACTGCCTTCAAGACTTTCTGACAGACCTGGAACGACTACCCTGGTCTGTGATGCCAGACCAACCGGATAAACATCTTTAACCGTCGGCCGGTACAGTATAGATACACCATGATCGATCAGCGCATTTTCATCATCATCGGGAGTGTTAGGGTAAGCATCAAGATCTTCATCTGGACCGAACTGCAGGGGGTTGACAAAAATACTAACTATCACTTTATCGCATGCGGTCGCTGCCGCATCGACCAGGGCAAGGTGACCAGCATGCAGATTTCCCATAGTCGGCACGAATCCACAACTAAGCCCCCGCTTCCTAAATTCGTCAACTAAAGGCCGCAGCGCTGCTGCCTGCTCAACTATTTTCATCAGGCCTGACTACTAAGAGGATTAAAATAGTGTCGACCGGATTTAATCCGAAGTATGTGCTGCAACAACATATCAAAATCTTCGTCATTATCAACGTAATTGATATTTTCTGCGTTCACTATCAGCAAAGGAGATCGTGTATAGGTATGAAAAAACTGGCTATAAATATCACACAGTGATTTAAGATATTCACTGTGTATGTTTTGCTCTGCATCAATACCCCGACGACGGATGCGCTGCATTAATACCGGAACAGGTGCCTGCAGGTAAATCACCAGATCTGGACGTGGCAGTTCCGGGCACAGGTGTTGATATATCTGCTCATACAGAGCCAGCTCATCTGCATCGAGATTGAGCTGAGCAAACAGCCTGTCCTTTTCCAGTAAAAAATCACCGACTACAGAGGAATGAAACAGATCTCTCTGCTGCAATGATTTCATTTGCTGGCTGCGCTGAAAAAGAAAATGTAACTGTGTCGGTAAGGCATACTTTTCGCGAGATTGATAAAAGCGTTCAAGGAATGGGTTTTCCTGAGGCTGTTCAAATAGTATGTCTGCATCAAAAACCTGCGCCAGGCGTGCTGCCAGGCTACTTTTACCCACCCCCATCGGGCCTTCAACGACGATATATTCCGGCACAGCATTTGCTAGATCTACATTTGAGTAGCTGGGTTCTTTCATAACCTCGTTAGCTCCTGATCCCTTACATCTTCAATTAATAATCGCACTATACCCTGCCCGGGAATCTCCAGATCAGGGCACAAATCATATAGAGGAAAGAGGACAAAAGCACGCTGAGAAATTCGTGGATGAGGTAGTGTTAGTGAGTTGCTATTTACCACTAGTTTGTCGACTAACAGGAGATCAAGATCCAACGTTCTTGATGAATTTCTCACTTCCCCACGAACTCTGCCATGATTGTTTTCAACTGCCCCAAGCTCCATTAACAGGGCCTCTGGTTCTAAAGATGTAGATAGCTCAAACACTGCGTTGATGTAATCATTCTGACCGCCTGGTGCATCTACAGGCTTTGATCGATACACAGGAGATACTCTTTTCAGCGACAAACCCGGGCAGTGATTGATTTCTTTTTTTACACTCTCAAGGGTGGCCAGCGAATCCCCGAGGTTACTGCCAAAACCGATATATGCCGTGTTACTCACTGCAGATCTTTATGTTACTTTTTTCTTTTTTCGACGCCGACGTTTTTTAGTATGCCCTGACAATGCGTTAAGCATATTTCTGCGTTCATTTTCATCAACTTCCTGTATTCGTGTCCACCAGTCTGCGACTTCCTGACTGGCCTGATCGACTGATGCGCGCAGTAACATAAAATCATAACCCGCCCGAAACTTTCTGTTTTCGAGTAAACGGAATACCTGGCGGCTTTTGCGCTGATCAAAAAAGTATTGCATCACCCAGATTTCACGCATCTGGGCAGTAAAGCGGCGAGGTATCGCTACGGTGCTTATCTCTTCAACAATGGCCTGATCCGCACCCTGCTGGATGCTGTCATACTCATTTAGCCCATGTTCCATTGCCGCTTCTTTATATTTTCTCATCGGCTCCCATAACAGCACGGCATATAAAAACGCAGGGATTACAGGCTTTCCCTGTCGTATTCGCTTATCGGTATTATTCAATGCCAGTGGCAAAAATGTTCGTGGATATCCTTTTTCTTCGGTCTTGAGTATATTTTCAGTTGCAGGAAATAAAAATTCAAAAAGTCCATGCCGTCGTAATTTTTCAAAAGTGATAATGGCGCTGCCTGAGTGAAACAGTTTCAGTACTTCATCAAATAACCTTGCGGCAGGCACATTCGTCAACAGCTCAGCATGCTGAACAATGGCAGCCGATGCCGAGGGTTCAATTTCAAAACCAAGTTTTGAAGCAAATCGTACGACCCTCAACATGCGCACAGGGTCTTCACGATAACGTTCTGAAGGATTACCGATAACCCTTAGCAGTCCGTTTTTAATATCAGCCAGACCATCATGATAATCAATGACTTCATCTGTAGCAGGGTCATAATACAGCGCATTGACAGACAGATCCCGACGCATAGCATCTTCATCCAGGCTACCGTAAACATTATCGGCAAGCAGGCGTCCTTCTTCACCAACACGATGTATGCGTTCGTCCTGATGTGATTCTGCTGGTGCACCACGATAGGTGGTGACTTCAATTACTTCACGGCCGAATCGAACATGGACAATTTTGAATCGTCGCCCAATAATTCGCCCGTTACGACATGCCTGAC
>DAOVWW010000253.1 GCA_030636465.1 Gammaproteobacteria bacterium | reverse complement strand
TCTGCAATCAAACATTTCGTTCCACTAGAACGGCAATGCAAGTTTCGGTTTGCCCCTGGTAATCGGACTGATGAATCGAAACCTGTCCGAGTTACAAAATAAGGCATTTGATCTGGTAATAATTGGTGGTGGCATAACTGGTGCCTGCCTGGCGGCAGATGCTGCCATGCGAGGCCTGTCTGTTGCGCTGGTAGAAAAAGGCGACTTTGGTGCTGCGACTTCATCGGCATCATCCAAATTACTGCACGGTGGCATCCGTTATCTGCAGCAGCTGAATTTTGCCAAGGTGCGCGAGTCAGCAAAAGAAAGAGTGTATTTTCAGCAGCTTGCGCCACACCTGACATATTATATCCCGTTTATTATTCCTACCTACACGAGTTTCAGTAAGGGCAAGCTGGTGATGAAGACAGCGATGATGCTGTATGAATTCATATGCACCGGACAAGATAGTGTTCTCCGTGATGGCTCGAAGAAAGTGCCGGCAAGCCACTTTCTGTCACGGCAGGATGTCAAAAAAGTGGTGCCCGGCCTGCAGTCAGAAGAGATAACAGGAGGTGTGGTTTTTTATGAGAGCCATATGTACAGCTCTGAAAGAATGACACTGGGTTTTGTTGAGACTGCACAGCAACATGGCGCCAGCGTTGCCAATTATCTTGAAGTGCAGTCTTTTCTGGGTGCAGATAAAGGTCGTGTTCAGGGTGTGCAGGTAAAAGACCGGCTCAGTGGCGAGAGTTTTGAGATACAGGCATCACTGGTGCTAAATGCTGCCGGACCCTGGATTCCGATGCTCAATAAAAACATCGGTGGTGCCGGTGTCGTAAATGCTTTCTCAAAGGGCGCACATATAATCACGCGTCAACTGACACAGGGACACGCTGTCGCCATGCCGACCAGAAAACAGAACCAGGCGGTCATCAACCGTGGTGGTCGTCACGTGTTTATTATTCCATGGCGGGGATACTCGCTGATCGGTACCACCTATGGTCCCTATGAAGGTGATCTGGATGATGTCTGTGCCACTGAAAGTGATATCGCTGAAATGATCAGTGATATCAACTCAGCGATGGGGAGCGAAGTGCTGCATAGTGATGACGTGCTGCATGCCTTTGCAGGTATCTATCCATTGATCGATGATGTCATCAATACCAATGTTTATCAGGGCACGGGTAAATACCAGGTCGTCGACCATGCTGAACACGATAACCTGGCGGGACTGGTTTCAGTTTTTGGCGCCAAGTTCACCACTGCAAGACTGCTGGCAGAAAAGGCACTGGATGAGATAGTAAAAAAACATGGCGCGCGATTTGATAAAAAATTAACCCGTTGCCAGACCCGGAGTGCCAGCCTGGCCGCCGGCAATATTGACGATATGCAGGCATTCAGAGATGAGCAGGTCTCAAGATATAGCGCCGTGTTATCAGCGTCAGTCATTAACAACCTGGTGACAAATTACGGTACAGATATTCAACATATCAGCGGATTGTTTGAGGAAGATGCCAGCCTGGCAGAAGAACTGGTAGTGGGTAGCACGATCATCGCCGCTGAAGTCGTATATGCGGCACGCCATGAAATGGCCTGTCATCTGGATGATTTTGTCTTTCGTCGTACCGGGCTGGGTACTTTAGGTAACCCGGGTGACGAGGTATTACGCCACTGCGCCGGTCTCATGGGCCAGGAGCTTGGCTGGGACCAGTTACGGGTAGATGAAGAGATACAGCAGACAATAAAAGGTTTTCCTGTAGACAGGTCGAATGCAAAAAAAATCTAGATCTCTCAGCGTATTGCATATCGCGCCGACGCCGTTTTTTTCGGACCGGGGCTGCCATATGCGTATCCGGGGCATCGTTCATGCGCTGAATAAACGCGGTATCTCCAGTGTGGTTTGCACATATAATCTGGGGCGTGATGTCGATGGCGTCGAAACCGTCAGAACTGCGCCGATCCCGGGCTACACAAAGTTAGAGGCCGGGCCTTCAGCGTTTAAATATCTTGCTGATATATTATTGTTTTTCAAGGTGTGCGGATTAATCTCAAGTAGAAAGCCCGACATTATTCATGCGCACCTGCACGAAGGTGCGCTGATCGGCTGGGCTGCGAGGCTGATGTTTTTCTGGCGAAGGGTTCCGATGGTGCTTGATGTTCAGGGCAGCCTGGTCGGTGAACTGGAAGCGCATGGTTACTTTAAGAAATACAAATTTCTAAAGCGAATATTCTGGACACTGGAATATTTGATCACCCGCATGGCTGGCCGGTTTGTCTGCTCTTCACAAAATACAGTCGACATTCTCCGCGGTGAATTTAATGTCGACGAGCGTCATGTGGTTCTGGCCAATGATGGCGCGGACGTGTTTCAGTTGAGTGAGGACGGGGCGATCAGAAATGAGCTGGCATTGCCTGCAGACAGGGCCATTATTATTTTCACCGGTGCGTTGCTTGAGGCAAAAGGGCTGAGCTATCTGTGCGAAACCATGTTGCAGGCAAAACAGCGGAAGTTGAACAGCCATTTTTTGCTGATCGGTTATCCGGAAGATGGTGTGCGTGACTTCTGCGAAAAACACCAGCTGCAGGATAGTTGTACCATCGTTGGTCGTGTGCCATACGAGCATCTGGGTGATTACCTGGCACTGGCTGACCTGGCGATAGAACCTAAGTTGTCCGATTCGGGAGAGGCTAGCGGCAAGCTGTTAAATTATATGGGTGCAGGATTGCCGGTGGTGTGTTTTGACACCAGGAGTAACCGTCAGATTCTCGGCGAAGGGGGGTATTACGCTAAAGCTGAAACCCTGGTCGAGCAAATTGAAGTTGCACTCGCTGAGCCGGAACAAGCAGGCGAAAGAGGCGAAGCGGGTCGTGTTCGCGTCAGTAAGGAGTTTACATGGAATGTGGCCGGTGAAAAAATTCAGAACGTCTATAATTCGTGTCTGATCGATAGAATAAATTAACAAGTTGTTTATGGGATAATTTTTGAGGATGTAAGATGAAAGTTTTGGTAACGGGCGGCACAGGATTTACCGGTAAAGCGCTGGTGCAACGACTACTCGATGAAGGTCATGAAGTGGTGTCGCTAGACTATAAAGAAGGGCTAAAAACAGATGATCTGCGTAAAGCAGGCGCTGAAGTGGTTATCGGCAGTGTCGGTGATAAAGAAGTGGTTGATAAATGTATGCAGGGTGTGGATGTGGTGCAGCACCTGGCGGCAGCCTTTCGTGAGCTGGACGTACCCAATAGCTATTACGACGAGATCAATGTCGGCGGCACCCGCAACGTTCTGGAAGCGGCTGAAAAATATAACGTGAAGAAGGTGATCTACTGCAGCACCTGTGGTGTTCACGGCAATGTTGAAAATCCTCCGGCCAATGAAGATGCACCGATCAATGCGGCTGATTATTATCAGCAGACCAAGTATGCAGCTGAACCCGTGGTTAAAGAGTTTGCAGACAAAGGCATGAAAACCGTCATCATCCGTCCATCAGCAATCTATGGGCCGGGTGATCCCGAACGATTTTTTATGATATTCAGACGCGTGAATAACGGCAAGTTTCCGATGTTTGGTAGTGGTAAAACGTTAT
>DAOVWW010000187.1 GCA_030636465.1 Gammaproteobacteria bacterium | reverse complement strand
CCTAAAGAAGCGAAGCCTACCCAGTGTGAGGTTAAATCAAGAGCTTCAGCGCCATGTTCTGCTGCCATGGCCGTTCCCGGCAAAATTACTAAAAGCAGGGCAGGGAGTAACTTCATCATTAAATTTTGAACGTTCATATTTATTTTTCCTTTTTGCTTAATGCCTTAAAACACCAGTGTCATCATGATCATCATTACGACCAGAAACAGGATCGTCATAATACCGCCGGCCTTGAGGAAGTCAGGCACTCTATAGCCACCCGGACCCATGATCAGGGCATTCACCTGATGAGTCGGTATCAGGAAGGAGTTGGAGGTGGCAATGGCCACGGTCAGGGCAAACACTGCAGGATTGGCGCCCGCACCAATAGCGATGTTGACTGCCAGCGGTACCAGCAGGACAGTGGCGCCCACATTGGACATCACCAGGGTGAAGAATGTGGCCAGCATGGCTACGGCGGTCTGGATCACCCAGATTGGCATATCACCGACTACCAGCAGGACCTGATCGGCGATCCACTTGGCAGTGCCAGTGGTTTCTACCGCGAGACCCAATGGAATTAAAGAAGCTAGCAGAAACACTGTTTTCCAGCTTACTGCCTTGTAAGCTTCCTCGACACTTAATACACCTGATAGCACCATACCCATAGCACCGGTCAACAAGGCAACTGAGAGACGAATGTCAGTGAATAGAACCATTGATAAGGCAATGGTGAAGGCAATCATCGCAGGTAGAACTTTATGTGGCCGGACTTCTTCTTCACGCGGGTATTCAGTTGTTACCACAACAAAGTCACGATCCTTTTCAACTCTTTCCAGAGCGAGCCAGGACGTGTGTACTACCAGTGTGTCGCCAGCACGAAAAGGTAGGCTGCGTATGTCATCACCCTCGCGCATTGTCTCACCATTCCTGTGCAGGCCTATCATTGCTAAACCGTAGCTCTTGCGCATCCAGACATCGCGTGCACTTTTACCGATCAGGTTTGATCCAGGCGGGATGACCACTTCTGCAATGCCTGACTTAGTCGCTGCCAGTGAATCAGAAAAGGAACGCAAATATTCACGTAATTTCAGGTCGTACTTATCGATAAAATGCTTGAGATCATGCGGGTCTGCGACGACACCGAGAACCATGCCTGCCTGAAATTCTGTGTCACGGGCAATGGTGCCAGCTCCCATACGTGCTTCTTCCCCGGAGCGTTTAAAAGCAATAACTCGAATTCGGTAGCTGGTTTCAACGTCATCCAGGCGATTGTCAATTAGAGGGCTGTCATCGGGTATAACTACTTCAGACAAGGAGTAATTTACACCATAAACGTCATGAAAGTAGGCCATAGGATCAGTCGACAGGGTGCTACTATCAGTATTTGTTTTGGGTAATACAAAACGTCCGGCAATAACAAAATAGAGTATGCCGGTAATGATCAATGCAGCACCGACTGGAGTCACTGAGAATAATCCCCAGGTATCCATCTGCTGATCAGCTGGCAGTGCTTTATTCGAGGTAAGAATAAGGTCATTTAATAGAATCAGCGGGCTGGAACCTACCATAGTCATGGTGCCACCGAGGATGGCGGTAAAGCCCATTGGCATCAGCAGACGTGACATGGGAAGGCCAGAGCGGGCAGATATTCGAGAAACGACAGGCAGAAACAGCGCGGCCGCGCCGACGTTTTGCATAAATGAAGAGATAAAACCGACGGTAGCTGAAATAATCGGGATGATGCGTTTTTCCGTCGTGCCACCTACTTGAAGGATGAAGGCGGCTACCTTGCTCATAATGCCGGTTTTATCCAGCCCGGCACCAATAATCATGACAGCAATAATAGACATTACCGCGTTGGATGAGAAACCATCAAACAGGTGTTTATTATCGACCAGTCCCTGTTCCAGCCCCATTATCGGGGCAAATAGTGTGGTCAGACCCAGCAAAACCATAATTGACGTAGCAGCAACATCGACACCGACAATTTCAAAAACAAACAGGTAAATCGTTAACACTAAAATTGCCGTAACCCAGGCGATTTCAATGGTTGGAACCACTGTGGCCAGATATACAGCGAATGCAATGAATATCGCCGCTGCGATGATCTGTTTTCGGCTTAATATCCCTGGCTTTACGATAGTTTGTTCTTCATCTGCTAATGTATTCATTGTTACTCTCTTTAAATATGTATTTTAAGCATCATCGCTGTGTATGTTGATCAAGAGGCTATCCAGGCGTCCTGTAGAAACCCGGTGCGGGGCAATTGACAGCTTTTCTTCTGTTTCTCTGTCATAGCCGAGGACTTTCATTTTCGCGTTCATCGATAAATAGTCACTGGCATCTTGATGGGCCAGGGCAGCCAGGGTGCGCTTTAAATCCTTTCCTTACTTTTTCATTAAGTAGCATCTATTAATATTAGTTTGTTCTAATTAATGCAATGAGTGTGCCAAAACAAAAAATATGTAAGTTATTGAAATTAATAGACATAACTTATCCTTCAATGGCTGGAGTGTTGCATAATGTAACATTAGATGTCACAAGGTATGATATAAGCTCCTGCAAGTCATTGAATGCTATTGTTTGACAGGATTGTTGCAATATGAAACAGTATGTTGCGTTTTGTTATGGTTACGATAAAGGTATGAGCAGTTTACGAGGTAAAATTACAAGTTCCTATGCCACCCTGGTGGTAGGTACTGTGCTGCTTGGCATTATTGCCTTTTTAGATTTGATGTTCCTTGAGCGGCAGGTAATTGAAGGTCAGTTGGCAGCTGAGCTGAAAGATTCAGTGCTGGAAATGCGCCGTGAAGAGAAGAACCTGTTTCTATACACCGATACTGATGCACTGACCAGGGCCGATAAACATGCTGAGAAATCGCTGCAAATTTTGCATGAAAATTCCGTATTTTTTAGCAAAATATTAAATAAAACTGACCCGGGTCTGCTCACCAGTAGCTTGCAGGCATACCGACAGGCACTCGAGCTATGGGATATCGCATCAGCTGAGGGCAGGCTAGATGTCCAGGGTGACATCAGGGCTTACGGGCATAACATCGTGATGCTTATAGAAACGCTGTCAGAGAAAGAACGCCGCATGCTGGAGAGGGCGGTTCAAGAATCAAAATGGTTTTTATTGATATGTCTTTCCATCATAGGACTGACTATATATATCGTTGGTCGCCGGCTTCAACGTGCGGCTGTTAGCCCGTTAAAGCGCCTGGAATCCAGTTTAATACCGATAGCCAAAGGCCAGTTCAAACATTTGAGTCCACCATCAGATGAAAGTGAATATATCACTCTTACCGATGCCTTCAATCGTATGCTCAACGAACTGGAAATACGTCAGAAGCGAATGCTGCAATCTGAGAAGCTGGCTTCCTTAGGGGTGCTGGCATCAGGTGTGGCACATGAATTAAATAACCCATTATCGAATATTTCATCTTCCTGTCAGCTGCTTATTGAAGAACTTGATGAGGCGGATAAGGAGCAGCTGAATACCTGGTTAAAACAAATCGACAGTGAAACTGAACGTGGCAGGAAAATAGTTCGTGCGCTGCTGGATTTTGGCAGCCAGCGTGTATTTGAAAAACAGTCTTTGAAATTGCTGGATATCATCAACGAAACCCAGGTCATAATATCCAAGATGTTGCAGGAATATTCTGCCAGGCTTACAGTGAATGTGGCCGATGATCTGCGGCTGGATATTGATAAACAGAGACTTCAACAAATGTTTATTAACCTTATCCAGAATGCTCTGCATGCAGGCGGGCAGGGAGTGCATATCAGAATCAGTGCCGTACTATGCGATCGGGGTGTATCGATGATACCCGATGGTGCGGAGGTGGCAGGCAATCTAAAATGCATAACGAATTATGATGGCCAGTTCGTTGAGATACTGGTTGCTGATAACGGCCCTGGCATATCGAAAGAAAATCTTAATAGTATTTTTGATCCATTCTTCACCACGGCTGAACCGGGACATGGGGCAGGTCTTGGACTCTTTATCGTGCAGGAAATTGTTCGCGAGCACGATGGATGTCTTGCCATTAGCACCGTGCCCGATAAAGGTACACAGGTAATTATATTGCTACCAGAGAAGGCATTACGCACAGACAGGGGGGCCATTAATGACTGAGGCCTCATCAATGTCCGGACAAATACTGATCGTTGATGATGAAGCGACTGCAGTGGAAAACCTTGCGCATGTATGCCGAAAGGAAGGTTATACAATCACCACCAGGACCTCCGGACGTGGAGCGATCGAGGCATTGGAAAATGATAAATTTGATGTCGTGTTAACTGACCTGCGCATGGAAGGGGTCGATGGTATGGCTATTTTGCAGCGG
>DAOVWW010000281.1 GCA_030636465.1 Gammaproteobacteria bacterium | reverse complement strand
GGGAGAAAACCACGGGCGATCCGCATTCGCTGCCAGCCAGCCCAGCGTCTTAAGACTCACCTTCTGTTCACCTATATCTCGTAGTTTGCGATCCAGCAAGGCACGTGCAGCCAGCTCTTCTGCGGCACCGGCCAGATAAGGTGAATTAAGCAAAGGACCAATATCTTCAACTGAGTACCCGCCGCCAGCCAGACCCAGCAGATTAAAGGCCGTTTCGATAACCGGATAATGCTTTAAAGGCAAACCAAGTGAAATATTCCACGGTAAGGGCTCATCACCCTCGGCCATAAGATTACCCGGGACCAGTATTTCGGTGAGTCGGCGGATCAGGTTCGAACGGTGTGCACCCAGATCAGGGGCAACTACGCCTATCCGCGAGTCTGGCTTTTCCTGCAAGTGCTTTCTGATCCATAACGCCAGTGTATTGATCTCATCATCGTTATCAGCACAGGACAGGCGAACCGCCGTGCTGCCTGGATTTTCCTCGGACAGCTGCGCCCAGTGTATTGACCCGGCTGAATTGCTGATGGCAGCAAACAGGGCCTGCTGCAGGGGCGTTAATTCGTCAAAACCCAGCAGGATGATGTGGTTGCTGAAGTCGTTGGGATGGTTAGTGATGTTGTCGGCTAGTTGTTCAGCCATACGACTTGCAGCCAACCATCCCTGTTCATCGCATAAGCGTTCAAACTCGTCAGCCCAGAGCTGGAATGCCTGCGTATCTTCATTGATATTAAAGTCTATTTCATCGCGCTTGACCTGCCAGTTGATCAGCTGCCGCCAGGCCTCGCTGGCCTTCTTCGCGGTCGCTTCTTTTCTCAGGATGGACTCTGTCGATGAATCAATAACAGACTCCCAGACATACTGTTCCTGCACATCGGTAAGCAATAACTGTGGTGACTCAATCAGGCCATCGAAAACAGCCTCTTCCCAGGACTGACTTAACCAGATGTTCCAGGGTTTAATATCCGGAGATTCCCATACCTGCTTGCCGTCTTCTACTGCCTGTTGCTGGTATTCCAGTTGTAATGATGCTGCCAGGCGGGCGTTGCCGGTAACGACGGTGGCGCCATTCGCTAGTTTTTTATAAAGGTCGGGTCGGATTAGAGTTTCAGGTTTCAAGTTTCAAGTTTCAAGATTAAGGTCAAAAGAAAAGGCAATTACCACGGAACCACCGAGGGCTGCAGGGGTAAGTATTCCTCATGAAAGCTTAACACTTGAAACTTTCATTCACTACTTGAAGCCTGTAACTTTAGTACTAATCTTGATAGTTAAAACATTAAAACGGTACAATGAAAATCTTTCAGTCCAGTCAACCTGAACAGCTAATAACATGACGACAAAAACGAATAAAACCCATAGCGCCCTTTCTGAAAAAGGCTCTGCCCTGTCAAAATATCAGAAAATTATTGTTGGTGATGATTCCTGGACATATTTAATTTATTTTGAATTATGCACCTTACTGGGAAAATTTCCCGGTGCTCTGGGCATATTGCTCAGAAAAGTATTCTGGCCACGTTTGTTCGGCTCCTGCGGTAAGGGAGTCATGTTTTCTGAAAATACCGTTTTAAGTCAACCTAAAAAGATCCACCTGGGTAACAACATCATTATCAGTGAATTCTGCATACTGGATGCACGCCACAACGATGAGGACAAGGTCATCGTACTGGGTGATGATGCGATGCTATCCACCAACGTTATGATTTCATGTAAGGGTGCCTGTGTTGTTATAGGCAAGAATGTCGGCCTCGGTGCTCAGACCATCATCCATGCCACCAACGATTGCCCTGTACACCTGGGTGATGACGTAATTATAGGCCCGCAAAGTTATTTATCTGCTGGCGGCACTTATAATTTTGATCGGCTGGACGTTCTTATCCGTGAACAGGGTATTAAAGATGACGGTGGTATTATCTTTAAGGAAAATGTCTGGTTAGGTGCCAGGGTAACTGTTCTGGGCGGTGTCACTATGGAAAGTGGCAGTATTGCCGCTGCCGGTGCGGTGGTGAATAAATCTGTTCCTGAAAATGCTATCTGTGCCGGCGTCCCGGCCAGGGTAATCAAAACCAGATAACAGCACTATGCAAGTTCAGTCTTAAGCAGATCTGCAAGTCGGCAGGTTAAGGCAACAATCGTAAGAGTCGGGTTTGCATAACCACAAGTAGGAAATACTGAACTGCCGGCGATGAATAGATTTTTGACACCGTGTACACGACAGTTCCTATCAACGACACCCTGCTTAGGACTTTCATTCATGCGTGTAGTGCCCATGTGATGATAACTGCCAAACGGCCAGCTAGTCTTAGAAATTCTTTCGGGATCACTCCACGAGTCTTCATCGCCATCCAGAACGATACGCAAGCGGCCGCTATTACTTGCCCCCAGCGCGTTACCAAAGAGTTCCAGCGAGCGGCGAACACTCTGCCTGTCCAGGTCCGTCAAGCGCCAGTCAAGCTGAATCTTGCGCACCCCAATATGATCCAGCTCATTTGCAAGTGTGACCCGGCTGAGTGGGTTCGGGGCTTGTTCTGCATAACTGTTTGCATTAATAACACGGAAATTCAAATCTTTCGCTGCAGGCCTGTCGCGCGCAACCACTTCATTGCCGAAAGCCAGCATATTAATCAGCCTTATATGCTTAGGATCAGAATTCTTTAATCCCGCAGGCCTGCCTTCTGCTTCAGGAGAAGGTGGTGCACCTCTCAAACCCAGGCCTAGCCATGAGTTAAGTATTTGTTCTGAGCGCAGCGTTGATTCACTTAAACCCAGCCCTCCTCTGATAGAAATTCCTTTTGCCCCGTGACTGGTGTAAAAACGCATTTTGATGAATTTATCAATCAGTATTTTTGCTGACGGCACATACACGTGCTCCATAAAGAAACGTCCAACCAGGTCCTCCTGGTTACCAATTCCATTTTTTTGCACGTCATTCGATTGCAGCAAGAGTCTTGGGTTCTCCAGTCCGCCTACAGCCAGTACAAAAATGTTGGCGTGTACCGTTAAGGTTTGCCCTTTAGTCGTTCGCACCTGCACATGTTCGATCTGCTGTTCACCGGGTTTTTGCTGTATGTGGACGACATTCGCATGCAGCATGGCGGTAACATTTTCGGCATCCTTTATCTCTTTCCTGTATGCCTGGCCAAATCGTTTAGGAGGACTGCTGCTCTGGTAAAACTTCGATAAAATACCCGACTGCTCCAGGGGCAAAAGTGGACTGCTTTCGTTGTCCGACCAATCGGAGGCAGCGTAATTGAAAGGCCCTAAACCGATTATGTTCTGCGCCCTTTTGTAAAAAGGCATCAGCTCATCAAG
>DAOVWW010000033.1 GCA_030636465.1 Gammaproteobacteria bacterium | reverse complement strand
TTCACTTACTGTTTTGTACTTTTTAAGCGTAAGCAGCTCATATTCAAGATCGCGTATCTGGCTGATGTAATCATTCTCTTCTCTGATAAATCCATCTTGAGCTATAGCATAATCAAGAGAGTATGGCGCCGATAATTCTATGCAGAGCTGCAGACTGCTATCTGTTTTAATCTCCGACAATGGAATAGAAACAGTAGGATTAGCGCCAGTGACAACAAACACCTCACCGAGTGCTGAATGGCGGTAACGCAAGTCTGTTAGCTGGCAGGCCTCAAGAATTTCATCAGGATCGGTAAGCTCAAGAGTTCCCTCCCCCGTTTCACTGCCCTGACCCGATAGACTTATTTGATAAAGATGGATGAATCCATCTCGCCATATACCCGTAGAACGTTTGAATGATAAAGTCAGCTCGGTCTGTTCAGATGAAATATTATCGAAGCAAATGCGTTGGCGTTCAGATAAAGGATCTATTATTACAGTTTGTTCTGGCGCAATGCTCTGAGTCAGAACCACTGACAATACACCTTCCTCAGTCGTCATAGTTCAGCACCCGTATCAATGTAATCAATTGACATTTCCATGTTCAATGCGGCTATTCCAAAATCACTCTGCTCAGCTTTAACCTGCAAATGGATCAGGTCATAACGCCGGTCTATTGCCAGGTTATCTTTCTGCTCATCGTCATCTGCCAGACCCAGAGAAATGAAATAGTCACCGCCAACGACATTTACAGGAAATCGGTAGCGGATCAGAAATTCATTACCTGCCCGTCCAGCCGGAACCTGCAGCTCTCGGTCCCGGGTATTTGCACCATAAACAACAATGCCATCAGAGGTCTTGAGTGTTAAACCCAGAATTGGATTGGCCACATCTTCTTTAAAGATGATCCTTAACAGCAGATCTATACGGTCACCACTGCTGCACATAGAACTTGCAGGTTCATCATTGACCAGTAATACATAGTCCTGAATTTGACCTCGCTGGTCTCCCCAACGGTATTCAGCTGCGTTATAGAATGGCCTTAAGCGACAGCCATCAACGTTGCGGTCAACAATCAATCCATTTTTTTCGTAATTCAGTTCTTCATCTTTTGCGGATAAGGCTTTCACCTGTCCTTCATCATTGTTAAAGAGAAGATTCAGATATTCATTGACTACATCTGCAGGATCGCCTGAGGCATGAACTTTACCTTTTTCCAGTAATATCGCCCGATCGCAATGCCTGACAATCAAATCACTGGAATGGGTTACAAACAAGGTCGTCGTACCGCGCGCCTTCATTTCACGAAGTTTACGGAAACATTTATTCTGAAATCGCACATCTCCTACAGACAGGGCTTCATCAACAACAAGGATATCGGGATCCATGTGAATGGCCACGGCAAAAGCCAGGCGCACATACATGCCACTGGAATAGGTCTTGACCGGCTGGTCGATGAATTCACCGATACCGGAAAATTCAACGATATCATCAAATCTGCTGGCCATGTCATCACGGCTAATACCCATAATCGAACCATTCAAATAGGCATTTTCACGGCCACTGAAATTCGGATTAAAACCGGCACCAAGCTCAAGTAGTGCCGACAGCCTGCCATTAACTTCGACGCTGCCATTTGAAGGATACAGGGTGCCGCTGATGATCTGTAATAATGTCGATTTACCTGAGCCATTTTGTCCGATTATACCCACCGTTTCACCCGGGTATATTTCCAGATCTATGGGTTTCAGCGCTTCAACTTCATGGAAGCGGCTACCGGCTTTTCTAAGACCTGAACGGTGAAAAACCGATTCCAGTACACGGTCTATAGGGCGGTTATAAATCCGATAAGATTTACATAATTGCTGAATGCGAATGACCGGTTCAGAGGACATCGGCGAAACCTCTGCGACTTTTCTGGAACCAGACAAAACCAATGATGACTATTAGAAGAGATACCAGGCTGTACAGAAACAACAGTTTGAAATCGGGTGCATGGCCCCACAGGAAGATCTCTCTGCTTTGTTCAATAATCAGGGTCAGCGGATTTAAATAAATCAGCTTTTGCATACTCTCCGGCAACGCAGAAATGGGATAAAAAACCGGGCTTAAGAACAATAAAGCGGTCGTCAAAACTCCCATTAGCTGCTTGATATCAGAGAGAAAAACACCCAGTGCTGAGAATAACCACAAGCAGCCAACAAGGAATATTATGTACGGTAGAAAAACTACAGGCAGCCATAATATCGTTACTGGAACACTGCCATTTACCAGCAGATTAAATACAGTCAGAACAACCAGACTCATTAGAGTGTGAAAAAAAGCGGTGTAGATTGTAACCCAGGGTAGAATCTCGATCGGGAAGACAACCTTTTTGACGTAATTGACATTACTGGTAATCAGGATAGGTGCGCGGGTGATACATTCTGCAAACATGCCATGCACTATCAGGCCACAAAAAAGGGTCAGGGCAAAGCTGCCATCACCAAGATTCATATCGCCCCAGCGCGCCTTGAATACATAGCCAAAAATCAGGGTATAGATCGTTAACATCAGCAGGGGATTCAGCAGGGTCCAGAAAAAACCCATCACAGAACCGCGGTACCGGCTTGAAACCTCACGTTTTGCCAGCTGCCTGATCAGCAACTGGTGTTTAATCAGCGACCTTACTATACCCGTAGGGTTAATACTGTCGTTTATACCTTCCATGACAGGTGCTCAACCAGAGGTATGGGGAGCTCAGGCTTCATCGCCCTTCTTCAACAACCATCTTCAGATATTGGCCATAGGCATTTTTCGACATCACTTCGGCAAGTTTCAGAGTTTGCTCTTCATTGATGTAACCCTTACGAAAAGCAATTTCTTCCGGACATGATATTTTTAAACCCTGACGCTTTTCCAATGTCTCAATAAATGTGGCGGCCTGCAATAATGAATCATGTGTACCGGTATCCAGCCAGGCACTACCCCGCCCCATTAATTCAACCGACAGATTGCCTGCTTCAAGGTAAACTCTATTGAGATCGGTAATCTCCAGCTCACCACGTGCTGACGGTTTAATATTTTCCGCATACTCAACAACTTTATTATCATAGAAATAAAGCCCGGTAACAGCATAACGGGAACGAGGGTGCTCAGGTTTCTCTTCCAGACTGAGTACACTGCCCTGCTTGTCAAATTCAACCACACCATAACGTTCCGGGTCGTGGACCTGGTAGGCAAAAACTGCAGCCCCTTCTTTTATTGCTGCGGCGCGCATAAGCATAGTTGACATATCATGGCCATAAAATATGTTGTCACCCAGCACCAGTGAAACTGGAGAATCACCAATAAACTCTTTACCTATGATGAAGGCCTGGGCCAGGCCGTCAGGACTTTCCTGTACAGCATAATTCAGATCAAGCCCCCATTGCTTGCCATCACCCAGCAGTTCTTCAAAACGAGGCGTATCCTGAGGTGTCGATATAATCAGAATTTCGCGGATTCCGGCCAGCATCAAGGTAGACAATGGATAGTAAATCATCGGTTTGTCATAGACCGGCAGTAGCTGCTTGGACACTACCGTTGTTACCGGGTAGAGACGAGTACCGGAACCGCCTGCGAGAATTATACCTTTCATGAGGATGCTCCCAGGCGCTCACCCATGTAAGAACCATCTAAAACACGTTCTATCCATGGCTGGTTATTCAAATACCAGTCGACTGTTTTTGCCAGGCCGGTTTCGAATGTTTCTTCCGGAGTCCAGCCGAGTTCTCGTTCTATCTTGCTAGCATCTATCGCATAGCGCATGTCATGGCCGGGGCGGTCAGTAACATACGTGATCAGCTCGACATAAGGCTTCCCATCCTTAGCCGGTTCACGCTCATCAAGAATTGAACACAGTGTTCTGACCACATCAATATTAGTCACTTCGTTATGTCCACCGATATTATAGGTTTCACCCTGTTCACCCTGTTTCATAACCAGCAGCAACGCTCTGGCATGGTCATCGACATACAACCAGTCACGAATATTTTCTCCTGTTCCATAGATTGGCAGAGCTTCTCCTGCACGTGCCTTTTGCAGTACCAGTGGTACCAGTTTTTCAGGGTACTGATATGGGCCATAGTTATTTGAGCAGTTTGTTAATACGACCGGCAGACCAAATGTTCTGTGCCACGAACGTACCAGGTGGTCAGAAGAGGCCTTGCTGGCTGAATACGGTGAGCTTGGATCATAAGGTGTAGATTCCAGAAACAAACCTTCATCACCGAGACTGCCATAAACTTCGTCAGTTGAGACATGATGAAAGCGAAAGGCCTCTTTCTTTTCACCCTGCAGGGCATTCCAGTAATCACGAGCAACTTCCAGCAGTGTGTAGGTACCAACAATATTCGTCTGGATAAACTCACCCGGACCATCGATAGAACGGTCAACATGGGATTCTGCAGCCAGATGCATAATGGCGTCTGGCTGGTGTTTTGCAAAAACTTCTGCCATCGCCTGGCCATCACATATATCGGCCTGAACAAAATGATAGCGAGGGTTATCTACTACCGGCAGTAGAGAATCAAGATTACCCGCATAGGTCAGTTTGTCTATATTGATTACAGTGTCGTCACTGGCATCAATAATCATTCTTACCACCGCAGATCCAATAAACCCTGCTCCACCTGTAACAATATACGTTTTAGCCATCTAGTCTTTTCCCTCGCCTCTAACTGTTTCCAGTCTCCTTCAACTTTGCTTCATCTTTTTTAGTAAACGTGCGGTATAACGACTAACACCTTCTTCTACTGTGAGGAATTTATGTGTATACCCGGCTTCTCTCAATGCGGAAATATCTGCCTCGGTGAAACTTTGATATTTACCTTTTAGTTTTTCCGGAAAGTCGATATAACGAATAATGTTGTTTTGCTGCAGTGCCGACAGGTCAAGGACTTCCTCACCCTTTTCTCTACGACATTGATTTACACTGGCAACCGCCATGTCATTAAATGCCTGGCAACGCCCGGTGCCAACATTAAAAATACCACTGATGTCCGGGTTGGCTAGTAAAAACAGATTCAGATCGACGACATCCTCGACTGAAACAAAATCGCGCAACTGAGCACCATTTTCATAACCGTCTATGCCTTCAAACAGATTGACGTAACCATTCTCCATATATTGATGGGTAAAATGATAAGCAACAGAAGCCATGCGACCTTTATGTTGTTCGCGGTCACCATAAACATTGAAGTAGCGTAGGCCAACGATAGGCGCTATGCGGTCGTCATACATACGACGTACATACTTATCGAACTGGAATTTTGAATAGGCATATACATTTAATGGCGACTCGAATTCCGGTGATTCTTTAAAAACCGGGCCGGCACCGTAGACTGAAGCAGAAGAAGCATAGATAAATGAGGCTTTGTTCTGCTGGCAGAAATGTAACAGTGTTTTCGAATAATCATAATTATTCGACATCATATAGAGACCGTCATATTCCATCGTGTCAGAACAGGCACCAAGATGAAATATTGCTTCGACTTCGCCCTCGAATTCGCCACCATTTATCATGTCAATAAAGGCACGTTTATCGATGTAGTCTGCTATTTCCAGATTAACCAGGTTAAGGAATTTCTCTCCTTTCTCCAGGTTGTCGACAACAATGACATCATTACGCCCGCTGTCATTCAGGCCTTTGACAATATTGGCCCCAATAAACCCGGCACCGCCGGTTACAATAATCATGCCTTACCCTCTTTACCAATCTCTTTCATTATTTCATCTGCCGAGGCGGTGGCGACACCCAGCTTTCCAACAACGATTGCTGCGGCGGCATTTGCAATGTGTACAGACTCCTGATAGCCCGCACCAGCAGCAAGCATTGCAGCCATTGCGCCAATGACTGTGTCGCCTGCGCCACTGACATCAAACACTTCTCTTGCACGTGCTTTTTGATGGAAAAGCATTCCGTCTCTATCGAATAGAGCCATTCCTTTGTCACTAAGAGTGACTAACAAGGCATCGACTTCGATAATCTTCAGCAGTTCAGCAGCCTTGACTGCCATAACTTCGAGTGAAGCACATGGGCCTACCACGTCTTCAAACTCATGGCGGTTAGGCGTAATCAGGCTGGCGCCACGGTAACGGGCAAAGTCACGGCCTTTTGGATCAATCAGCACTTTCAGCCCTTTTGCGTTGGCCGCATCGATCATCTGATCAACGTCACGCAAAACACCTTTGCCATAATCTGATAATAAAACAATATCGGCGCTATCCAGCTTGTTTTTGTATCGATCCATCGCCTCAATGATGAAAACATCATCTGGCTTTTGTTCAAAATCCGCCCTTAACAACTGTTGATTGCGAGAAAGCAAACGAAGTTTAACCGTGGTCACATGATTAACATCACGAACAAAATCAGCTGTCACGCCCCTCTCAGAAAGTAATCTTTCAAGACTCTTCGCCGCATCATCATTACCCACAACAGAAATCAAATCACAACTCGCGCCAAGGGCTGAAATATTGCAGGCAACATTCGCCGCTCCCCCTGCTCGCTCTTCGTTGTCTGTAATGGCCAGTACCGGCACAGGTGCTTCAGGCGAAATGCGGTCGACGTCTCCAAACCAGTAACGGTCCAGCATCGCATCACCAACTACCAGTACCCGTGCATCAGCTACTTTTTTTAAAAAGAGTTCCATATTTTACTCAGCTAGCGACCTATGCCAAAGTATTCAAAACCGGCCTTCCTGATGGTTTCCGGCTGATAAATATTGCGGCCATCAAAGATGACAGGGGTTCTCATTTTACTCAACATATCGTCAAGATCAGGACTGCGGAAGACCTTCCATTCCGTGACGATAATCAAACCGTCAGCATCATCCAGAGCAGAATAAGGGTCTGCAACCAAAGACAGGTCATCTCTTTGCCCGTATATCCTTTCTACTTCTTCCTCAGCTACCGGGTCAAAGGCTGCAATCGTGGCGCCACGCTGCCACAATGCCTCGATAATTGTGCGACTAGGTGCCTCACGCATGTCATCGGTTTCCGGTTTAAATGCGAGCCCCCAAACAGCAAATTTTTTGCCCTTAAGATTTTCACCAAATCGTTTAACTATTTTATCTACAATGACTGATTTCTGACGTTTATTAACCGCTTCAACGGCTTCCAGGATTTGTGCATCGTAACCCACTGCTTTTGCGGTGCGATGCAGAGCCTGCACGTCCTTGGGGAAACAGGAACCGCCATAACCACAACCGGGATAGATGAAGTGATAACCAATCCGGGGATCAGCACCAATACCATGGCGAACATTTTCTATATCGGCACCCAGCAGCTCGGCGAGATTGGCCATTTCATTCATGAATGAAATTTTTGTCGCCAGTAGCGCATTGGCAGCATACTTGGTCATCTCAGCAGAACGTATATCCATGATAATGACGCGCTCATGATTGCGATTAAATGGGGTATAGAGCTCGCGCATCATTTCAACTGCTCTATCATCATCAGCACCCACAACAATACGATCAGGTTTAAGGAAGTCATCAACTGCCGCCCCTTCCTTAAGAAACTCTGGATTTGAAACCACACTAAAATCAGCCGTTGAGCCTCTAGCTTCAAGTGCTGTGGTGACAGCATTTCGTACCTTATCCGCAGTGCCTACAGGTACAGTCGACTTGGTAACCACCACCCGGTACTCATTCATGTTCTTGCCAATATCACTGGCTACCGCAAGTACGTGCTTCAGATCAGCTGATCCATCTTCGTCAGGAGGAGTGCCGACTGCAATAAAGAGTATTGAGCCAAATTCAACGCCTTTACTAACATCAGAAGAAAAAGACAGGCGTCCGGCATCAACATTCTTTTTCACCAGCTCTTCAAGACCTGGTTCATAGATTGGAATTTCTCCATTATCCAGCATATCAATCTTGCTCTGATCAATATCGATACAAAGTACATGATTGCCAACTTCTGCCAGGCAGGTCCCTGAAACCAGACCCACGTAACCTGTCCCTATGACGGTAATATTCATTTATTTATCCTAAAGCAGTGAAACCCATTAAAAATGGGTAGTATTGTTCATTTTTACGACATCTACACCTAACCCTTAATTATCCAGCGTTTTCAGTCTCCTGTCGAGATTTTTTCCTTTATTGTGCTGGCGCACGGCTGGGGGTTCTGTTCCCTCCGGGTGGGTTCATTTTTTTTCTTGTGCTAGCGCATGGCTGAGTTTTCGCACTTCATGTGCGAGTTCATTTCTTTTCACGGCAAAAGAAACGAACCAAAGAAAAGCCGCCCCTACATCGTTGGCCTTCGGCTACTTTGCGCGCTTCAGCTTATATCGGCGCTGCGGAACTCACAGGTGATAAATCGCACCTGTTCAGACAGTCCTCGCTTTATCCGATCTAAGCTTGCAGTGCTCAACAACTCAAAAGGGGGTGGGTAGATCAAAAGCAGATCAAAACCTACTATGTCGTCATACCAGTGCAGGCAGATATCCAGTGTTCTTAAAAAAGATTGATTCCGGCTAAAATCATGCCGGAATGACGGTAATTGATAGGTGCTTGGTGTTGATCTTGACCTACCGCCCCGTTCAGGCTTGCCGAGAAGCACAGGATGAGCCGGGGGTTTCGGGGTGCGCTTGTCTGAGCGTAGCGAGTTCGCACCCCGCCGGCTCATTCGAGCATCGCTGGGAACCCACAATGGTTCTATGTGGGCATGCATGTCGGGTGCCTTTTCTTTTGGTTACTTTACTTTGGGCAAGCAAAGAAAAGTGACTCGTCCATGAAGGACGAAAAACTCAGCCATGCGCTAGCACAAGAAAAAAACCACTCGGAGAGGATGCACACCACGCAGTGCGCCAGCACAAACTAATCGTCTCCCCCATCCCAAACCGGCTTAACCGTATTCCATCGCTTGCAGCCAGGGCATTGCCAATGCATGGCAGCGCCACGGAAACCACAGTGCTCGCAGAGATAGTTCTTTCTCGATGCCAGTACACGTTCTATCATTGCCTGAAGGGTTTCCAGGTCTGATTTTGCCTGGCCTGAGGATTGCATCGCGGACAGGTGTATCATTCTCGATAAACCATGCAGTGATGGCTGCTGACGTAATTCTTCGATGACAAACTCACGTGCAGCAGGTGTTCCCTGTTGGGATTCAATTTCTTCTGCCAGTTTCAGCATGACCGGGATAGCGCGATTTTCTTCGAGCGTATTATTTAATAACTTCAGCCAGCCTGCCTGGTTGTCCGTCTCTTTAAAGCAGGCAGACATGGAATCCAGCACTTCCGGTAAATAACGCCGATCCTGGGCTTCGATTTTTTTCCAGTATCCTATCGCTTTTTTACAATCACCGGCATCACGGGCAATGTGACCACGCAGTATATTTGCTCGAACTGATGAAGAATCTTTTGCCAGAGCTTTTTTTAGTAAGGAAAGAGCCTGCTCTGAGTTTCCATTAGCCATTTCCTCCTCGGCTTCTTCACAGAGGAAATGTGCAATCATTTCATCTGTAGTTTCGCCGCTGGCGCGGGCAAGGCGTTTTGCTGTATCGATAGCCTGGTCCCATTCTTTTTCCTGCTGGTATACATCGAGCAGCTGGCGCAGTGCGGGTTCAGGATCCTTTTCAACTTCGGCATACTCGAGCAGCAGGTTTTCCGCCCTGTCCAGCAGGCCGGCCTTGAGATACTCCTGTGCCAGCTCAAACAATGCCTGACTAC
>DAOVWW010000038.1 GCA_030636465.1 Gammaproteobacteria bacterium | reverse complement strand
GTGCCGGAACGGTAGTGACGATTAATCCCTGAAACTCCATCAGCTCCCAGGCAAACTGAAACCATGCAAGTAGAACCCTCATACGACACTCCTCTGGAAATTCCCCGTGGCCCGGTAATGGCCGATATCGCGGGTCTTGAACTGAGCCAGGAAGAAAAAGAACGCCTGTGTCATCCGACCATTGGCTCGGTGATTTTATTCAGCCGTAATTTTGAATCTGTTGAGCAATTGCAGGCCCTGACCTCAGCTATCCATGAATTGCGAAACCCGCCGTTACTAATTGCCGTTGATCATGAAGGCGGCAGGGTGCAACGGTTTCGAGAAGGCTTTACCCGTCTGCCGGCTATGCGTGGTTATGGCGAGCTCTTCGATGAAGATCCTGGCGGTGCTTTACAGCAATGTTCAACCGCTGGCTGGTTGATGGCGGCTGAATTACTGGCGCTGGGTGTAGATTTCAGTTTCGCCCCGATTGCCGACCTGGATAGTGGCCAGTCTGATGTTATCGGTGATCGAGCCTTTCACAGTAAACCAGGTATAGCCAGTGAGCTTTCTCTGTCTTTTATGCTCGGTATGCGTAAGGCGGGCATGGCCGCTACAGCCAAGCATTTCCCCGGGCATGGTTGTGTACAGGGTGATTCTCATCACATGATTCCGATTGATAGGCGCAGCTTTGAACAGCTTTCAGAAAATGATCTTGTCCCTTTTCGAGTGATGTTTGATTCTGCGGTTGAGGGAATAATGACGGCACATGTTATTTATCCGGAAATGGATGATCAGCCGCCGACATTTTCACGTTATTGGTTGCAGACTGTCCTGCGTGAGCAGCTGGGCTTCAAAGGACTGATATTCAGTGATGACTTGTCTATGGAAGGAGCAAAAGTGGCTGGTGGACCATATGACAGGGCCAGGGCTGCTATGGATGCAGGTTGTGATGTCATCCTGGTTTGTAACGATACCCCTGCTCTGGACGAAGTAATTGATGGGTTGTCAGCAGATAAATTGAGATTGCCCGGTGAGCGCCTGGATGCCTTTGCGCCAAAGATACAAATCGCTGATGATTTAAAACAATCAATAGACTGGCAACAGGCGGTTGAATCTGTCATGGAGTTAGCATGACCACATATCCCGATATCATCAATTTCTGGTTTGAGAAAATTGAGCCCACAAGCTGGTGGAAGAAGGACGAGGCCTTTGATCAGGAAGTTAGGCAGCGTTTTACTGAGGTTTACCAGCGCGGTGCAAAAGCTGAACTTTTTGACTGGCGACAGGATGCTCTCGGCTGGCTAGCTGAAATCATTGTACTGGATCAGTTTCCGCGAAATATGTTTCGTGACTCAGCACAGGCCTTTGCAACAGATTCCCTGGCGGTCATGCTGGTACAGGAAGCGGTTGCGAATCAGGTAGATAAAGCGCTCACCGCCCCGCAAAGAAGCTTTCTCTATATGCCCTTGATGCACCGTGACTCGGAACAGATTAATGAAACTGAGCTGACCCTGATGGATTAGCCATTTCTGTAATTCAATCTTGATTTTGAAAAAAAGCATAAGGCTATCATCGATCGATTTGGTCGTTATCCGCATCGAAATAAAGTGCTGGGACGGGAGTCTACGGAAGAGGAGCTGGAGTTTTTGCAGGAGCCTGGGTCTTCGTTTTAAACCGAAGCATTAAGTTTTACGTGTTACGGTTTACGTGAAAAAATTAAATCGTAAACCGTAAACCGTAAACCGTAATTCTAATTAATCCGACTTTCCTCAGCCTCTTTCAGCAGAGTCCTGTTTGAAGACTGCGACAGATATATGTATAACCCCGGCAATGATGCCAGTAGCAGAACCGGTATATACATCAGTGCAATCGCCGCCGCATCGCTTTCAGCAATGCCAAAGCGCATCAACAGGCCAACTGTAGCCAGTTCCCTGACGCCCATGCCTCCTATAGAGATGGGCAGGGCGGCGGCCATGAAGGCCAGGGGAATGACTACCAGTATGACCTGGATGCTGATATCTACGCCCAGGCCTTGTGCCAGTATGTAATACACTAAAACAGCAAAGAGTTGTGCTGCGGCGCTATAGAGGATGATTATCAGCAATGTAGTGGGGTGTTTCAGGTAGCCATGAGTGGCTTCACCCATGCGCAGAATGAAGCCGATAAATCGAAAGCGAGCCAGACGTTCCAGCAATCTGTGTATCGGCCAGTAAGTTGCCGGCAGGGCAATCAGGGTCAGGGTTGCGATTGCACCGGCTAATATCAGTGTCAGCGTTGACCACAGGGCTTTACTGACAATGTCGACAGAGTCTGTCAGGAAGATTGCGGCGACATTAATAGCTAGCAGTACGACCAGTCCAATAACTCTTTCCGTTACTATGGGTGATACGGCACATACCGCATCGTTATTGTGGCGGTAGATATAATAGCTGCGAATCAGGTCTCCACCGGTCGCGGTCGGCAGGATATTATTAAACAGCGTTGCGACCAGGTAATGACGAAATAACTGAGGAGTGTTAAAAGTCGTGTAGTGAGTCCGCAGTAAAACTGCCCAGCGTAGTGTACCGATGTAAAGCGTGAGAAAAAGGACTGAAACCGCCAGTGGTATGGTCCACCAGGCAAGACCTGCTGCTTTCTCTAACAGTGCAGGCCAGTCCAGTTGCGAAAGCAGATAACCTAATAAGCCCAGGCTGATGCTTATTTTTACAGCAAGTAGCAGGTACTTTTTCAATCTGGCGTGTTAGTTAGCTGCTAGCCCGTTCGACATATTCGCCAGTGCCGGTATTAACTTTTATTTTTTCACCGATGTTGATGAACTGGGGTACCGTTACAGAAATACCTGTTTCCAGTTTAGCCGGCTTGCCTGAGCTGGTTGCAGTCTGCCCTTTGACCACGCTTTCAGTATCGACCACTTCAAGAACAACATTTAATGGAAGTTCCATACCAATAGGGTTTTCATTATAAAAATTAACATCTACTTCCATGTTGGGCAATAAATAGCCTAACTGCTCGGTGATGTCTTCCTTATCCATACCCAGTTGTTCATAGCTGCTCAGGTCCATGAAAATGTGACTATCTCCTTCAGCATACAGATATTGCATCTTGCGGGACTCAACATGCGCTTTTTCCAGCTTCTCATCGGAACGAAAGCGCTCATTTAGTTTTGTTCCTATTGAAATTTCCTTCATCTCAGCCTGAACGAATGCACCGCCTTTGCCGGGTTTAACGTGCCCGAGCTTTATCACGCGCCATAGTTTTCCCTGATATTCCATCAGGTTGCCTACCTTCATTTCAAAAGCCAAAATTTTCATTTTAATGTTCCCGGAACTGGTTGATGTTCGATGCGGGATTGTAACAAGTTTCAAGTTTCAAGTTTCAAGTTTCAAGTTCCGGAGCCCGGGGTCAGACCCGGCTCCTCACGGCTCTGACCCCATTATTGAAAACCGATACGTTTCACTCTTTTAATTGATAGAATCACTCGCATGAAAAATAAAGCCACTAAAATCTTCGACATCAACTGCCGCCGCTGCCCCCGCCTGGCAACTTTTCTGGATGATGTGCGAGAAAAGCATCCGACCTATCATGGCCTGCCGGTTGCCCCCTTCGGTGATGAGGATGCAAAACTATTAATCGTTGGCCTGGCCCCCGGCATGCACGGGGCCAATGCTACCGGACGGCCTTTTACAGGTGACCATGCGGGTGTCATTCTCTATGAAACGCTGCATCGCTATGGTTTTGCCAGTGCTGCAGAATCCATTTCGGCTGATGATGGACTGGTATTAAAAAATTGCCGTATCACCAATGCAGTGAAATGTCTGCCGCCAGCCAATAAACCGGTTGGATCTGAAGTAAATGAATGTAACAACTTTCTGATAGAAGAGCTGGCAGCACTCAAGGCGGGCAGTGTGCTTCTTGCTTTAGGCGGCTTGTCGCACAAGGCCTGTGTCAAAGCCCTGGGTGGACGGCAGAAGGATTACCCCTTTGGGCATCTGCAGGAGAAAGAAATTGGTGAGCTTACGTTACTGGATTCTTATCACTGCAGTCGTTACAACACCCAGACTCGTCGCTTGACTCCGAAGATGTTTGACGCAGTGTTTGAAAGAATAATACAGCTATTGGTATAAATATATTTTGTAGGTGCGAATTCATTCGCACCTACAGTGCTTGTACATCTATTGTAGATGCTTCATCCAAAAGAGATACAGCAAAACATGCCTGACACCGACAAGCAATTCGATCATCTGGGCTTCCTCAAGACTCTGACAGCCTCGCCCGGTATCTACCAGATGTACGATGCCAGCGACAAACTATTATATGTTGGCAAGGCACGAAATCTGAAGAAGCGGGTATCCAGTTATTTCCGCAAATCCGGTCTGAGCCTACGCATACAGTCGATGATGCGGCAGGTCACTAACATTGAAATCACCCTGACGCATACTGAAACTGAAGCCCTGTTGCTGGAAAGCAATTTAATCAAGAGTTTGAAACCACGCTTCAATATCCTGATGCGTGATGATAAATCCTATCCGTATATTCGTTTAACGCGACATCAGCAGTATCCCGGCCTTTCTGTACACCGGGGAGCGCGGAATGATAAAGATCAATATTTCGGCCCGTATCCCAGCGCCGGTGCTGTGCGGGAGATGTTGGCATTACTGCAGAAGGCGATACCTGTAAGGCAGTGCGAAGATGGCTTTTTCCGTAATCGTTCCCGACCCTGTTTACAATACCAGATAAAACGCTGTACTGCGCCTTGCGTGGAACTGATTTCTGAACAGGATTATGCAAAGGATTTAGAACAGGCGGTGCTGTTTATTAACGGCCAGAAAGATACCCTGGCAGAGTCACTGACTGACGCCATGGAACAGCACTCCGCACAGCAGGAATACGAACAGGCTGCAGTATTGCGTGATCGCATTTCCAGAATTAGGCAGGTGCAGGCTAAGCAGTATGTCAGCGGCAAGCAGGGCGATTTTGATGTGATGTCTCTGGTTCAGGAAGAAGGTGTTTCAGCCATTGGTGTGATGTTTATTCGAGCAGGCCGGTCTCTGGGTATCAAGGTATTATTTCCACGTTTTGGGCTGGAACAGGAAGATGATGAAATGTTATCGGCGTTCATTGCACAGTTTTACCTGAATAAGCCGCCTGCGCGATTGATACTGTTGCCGACAGCCCTGGCAGATGCCGATGTTCTGGCCGCCGCACTGACTGAACGTGCTGGCTACCGGGTACGGCTTGCCAGTGTGCAGCGTGGTGACAAGCGGCGCTGGCTCGATAGTGTGCAAGTGAACGCGAGTGATGCCCTGAGACGCAGGATGGCGACGGAGAGTAATTACCGTGACCGCTTAAGTAATCTGGTTCAGGCGTTAAAACTTCCTGAAACACCCGAGCGCATCGAATGCATTGATATCAGCCACACCAGAGGAGAAGCAACAGTGGCTTCTCTTGTAGTCTTCGGTGACCAGGGCCCTCTCAACGGTCAGTACCGGCGTTACAATATTGAGGGTATTACTCCGGGTGATGATTATGCCGCTATACATCAGGCCTTGAGCCGCCGTTTTCGACGCATGCAGGAGGAGGGCATGCAATACCCCGATCTGTTACTGGTAGATGGCGGAAAAGGGCAGCTTTCCACGGCCTGTGATGCGCTGGAAGAACTGGGTGTGAAAGGCGTGGTGATCATCGGTGTGGCCAAAGGTAAGGAACGTAAGGCGGGTTGGGAACGCCTGTTCAGGCCAGGTGAGCCTCGCCCCATTATGCTGCCACCTGATTCACCGGCTCTGCACCTGGTGCAGGTTATTCGTGATGAAGCCCATCGCTTCGCTATTACCGCCCACCGCCGCCGACGGGCAAAAGCCCGGGTGACGTCAACGCTCGAACAGATTCCGGGTATAGGAGACAAAAAGCGTCGCGCCCTGCTGAAGCATTTTGGTGGATTGCAGGGAGTAGAAAAGGCAGGAGTCGATGACTTATCCCGAGTTGATGGTATTAACCGTAAGCTTGCAGAGCGCATTCATGATTGTTTGCATTGACGTCTGGTCAGAAGTCAGAAAACAATTTACGAATTTAATATTTTGGTTTCAGTCAGTAGACCTACGACCTAAAATGCAGTTCTCAGGCCGGTATACATAGTGTTAGACTTTATCTTTAACAAATCTACAGAGTTTTGATCTGCCACTGTGCCATTAAACATCCCTAACTTATTGACACTGTTGCGTATACTGCTGATACCGGTTCTGTTTGTAGTGTATGTACTCGATGTGAAATGGAGCAACCAGCTGGCGACAGTTATTTTTGTTGTGGCAGCGATCACTGACTGGCTCGATGGGTTTCTTGCCAGAAAGTTAAATCAGTACACGCCATTTGGTGCGTTTCTTGACCCAGTCGCAGATAAGTTAATTGTCGCAACGGCCCTGGTTTTACTCGCTACCGATGATAATGTTCTGAATATGGTGATTTCTGTGCCATTATTTGCCGCAGCCGTAGCCATCATCATTGGCCGGGAAATTGTTATCTCTGCACTGCGTGAGTGGATGGCTGAATTGGGCAAGCGTGCAAGTGTGGCAGTGTCATATATTGGCAAGGTCAAGACAGCATTACAGATGATCGCCATTGGTATGCTGATCTACCAGGAGCCTTTATTCGGGCTGCCTATATTCATTTTAGGCGAGATATTATTGTTCGTAGCGGCTGCGTTGACGCTTTATTCTATGTTCGTTTATCTGAAAGCCGCCTGGCCAGTTTTAACAGAACAGGAATAACCGCTTGACTCTGAAAGCTGTGTGCATACAATAGTCGACCCACGCGGGAATAGCTCAGCTGGTAGAGCACGACCTTGCCAAGGTCGGGGTCGCGAGTTCGAATCTCGTTTCCCGCTCCAAACACTCAAATGGGAAGCATTTGCTTCCCATTTTTGCATATTGCGATACCCCCCCAATGGCTGGGTGGCAGAGTGGCTATGCACCGGCCTGCAAAGCCGTGTACCTCGGTTCGATTCCGGGCCCAGCCTCCATATCGTATTGATATAAATCATCATTACATCATTTCTTTACCTGGCGATCTGTATGCTGGGTTATCGGGGCATATGTGGGATATAGGTATGCCTCATCGTATATAGTGCTTGTACATGACAATTAAAACGCGCAGTCCATATCTTCAAAAATTTTAAGAAATAGGGTGTGTTTTGACGTGTGAAAAAATCGCATAAATTCATTTGTGCCCAGATTGTGCCCAAGCGTTGATATATGGATTCCATAGAAAGTATGATTTTGACCCCGACCATAAAATGGGGAACTGAATAGCCGCCTCTCTACTTTTTCTTGTAGGTACGTTAGTACCAGGTTCTGTATAAATAACTTGTCCTGTTTTCTGGTTTTCGAATTCAGCTGCTTACGAGACATGGAAGTCAAAAACTAAGAGCTAGTAGATACCTTACAATTCTCAATAGCGGACGATTTCAATTAGGGTGGAATCGTCTCAGATCGGCACATGGCAGACTTTCTATCGAGTCTGACCCCATCAGCTTTATTTGAGGGGGAAATCATGCGTGTTTTTGATATCTGGATAGGATGTGTTCAATGATAATAGCTATCTATTACGAAATGCATCGTCACTGCGCGCGTACACATTAATATACAATGTAATTCCACGTGCGAATATTATTGCTTCGATGCCAATAAAATAATAACCGATACAGAAGGGGCAACACGGTGAAAATTATAAATTGTTTCAATATTTTCTTGCTGGCTTTGATTTTTTTGACGATTCCAGCTGCTTTGTCACAAGAGCCAACTCCAGAAATGCTGAAAGCAAAGGAGTTTTTTAGCAATGCAGGAATTCCGGGAGACAAGTGGAAGGAGGGCGAAACCATGCAACCACATGTCGCGCCAGCAGCTCACCATAGTGCGTCACTTTTATACTACCCAAACACTGAAGAATTACAGGAAGATGAAGTACGAGTTATATTCATGGGCTCAACCTATTACCCAACTCAATCACAGTCCGGCATGAGTATTTTGGTTCAACTGGGAAATGGAGAAAATTTTGTGTTTGACCTTGGTATTGGGTCATTGCGCAATTACAACAGCATGCGAATTCCATTTAATACGATTGATCACGTATTTTTTACCCATCTTCACATGGACCATATGAGTGATCTCCCATACTTCATGATGTTTCGCCCCATCCAGAGTGGATGGACTCCCCTGAATATTTATGGGCCAAGCGGGTCTGAGCCGCGATATGGTATCACTCACATGGTTGAGCACATGATGGAGATGACTGCGTGGCACCAGGACAGTTTTCATGCATGGCCGATCGGGGAAGGTTACAATCCTAAGGTGCATGAATTTGACTTTATGGATGAAGGTGGTACTGCATATGAGGCAAATGGCGTGAAGATTATTCACTGGCCAACATCTCATACGAAAGATGGCGCCACTAGTTATCGGCTTGACTGGAAGGGCAGAAGCATCTGTTATACGGGTGATAACCGCCCGAATAGCTTGACCATCAAATATTGTGGGGGTGTCGACATGTTGATCAGTGAAGTGCAGACTGCTACGGTATCGCTAACTTCACAAGCGCTTGGTATGCCACCAGCAATAGCGGCGTATACGGTCGATACCTCTCATACTCCTGCGTATGGTCTTGGCTATATTTGTGAGAAAACCCAGCCAAAAGTATGCGTAGCGACACATTACAGTTATGAGGACGTTTTCAATACCGAAACAGTAGCGGAAGTTCGTCACCATTTCAAAGGAGCCTTTGCGTTCGGCGCACCAGACCTGGTTACTTTTAACCTCCATGGAAAGGGAAAGGTTTGGTGGAGGGAAGGTGTAGCTGCAGATTCTGCACAGATACCGCTACCAGTATTCAAAACAGAGACAATTACCTTCCCGGCTCCGCGTCACCAAGTGTACGACGTTATCAATGATACCGTCGAAGCAAATGAGATACCTATGGAAAAATGGTATCCAAAGGGCCATAAACCAGAACGAGTTAAGGAATGGCCATTAATGGAAGATGTAACAATACCGAATCCATTTAAAAGGTCTGAAAAATAACATAGCAGACGAAATCCCGGCCCTAATCCAGCCGGGAAACTTACAACCCTTAACGATAACGGTCATATAAGACTACCCTTATCACCCTGACAAAAAAAGGTCTGCTATTTGGCCGAACTCAGCCATTTTCGTGGAAAGCATGAAGCACCGCTGTCGGCCACAACCGGGCCATCGTGGTGAATGATGTATATATCACCGGAACGCGTAGCATGATGATTACGCTTGACCTGCTTGACCTGCTTGACCTGCTTGACTGCGCCCACCGATGAGAAGCTGTGGTATGAATCAAGGTTCTCATGTAACAGAATCTGTTGTTAATCAAATTTTAACAGAATTAGATGGTTTAGAAGCATT
>DAOVWW010000034.1 GCA_030636465.1 Gammaproteobacteria bacterium | reverse complement strand
TACCCACATGGCGAATGCAGGAAAGACCACCCGGAAAATCATTGCTATGGGGATTCCGGTAATAAATATTAACTTTGATTTGGAGTACTTCTAATGAAACTCGTACAAATTGTATCAATTGCTGCTCTTATGAGCATGTCAGCTGCTTCTTCAGCTTTTTGGGGTAACGGCTACGACAATAATTCTGGTTATGGTAACGGTTCTGGCTATGGCGACGGTTACGGTTATAGCCGTGGCGATGGTTCTGGCTATGGCTCTGGCAATACTAGAGGCCGTGGTGATACACGTGGCAGTGCTGACGGCGACATGGACGGCGACGTTGATGGCGAATTCAACATGAGCTTTAAAGGTAGCGGACGTGGTCGCGGACGTGGTGAAGGCCGTGGTTACGGTTCAGGATACGGCAACGGTTCTGGTGATGCATATGGTCGTGGTTACAATGACTACCGTGGCAACACCCGTGGTAACTACTACGGTGGCAACAGCTACGGAAACCGTGGCTATGGCGCACCTTACGGATATGGCGCACCTTATGGTTACGGCCAGGCTCCTATGATGCGGGCACCTGCTGCACCAGCCGCTCCAGCTGCAAAATAATAAAAACCCTTTAAAAGGTTTTTATAAAAAAGGCCCGTGTGGATTTCCACACGGGCCTTTTTGTTTGGGCTTTTGCTTCGAAGGGGTCAGAGCCGTGAGTAGCCGGGTCTGACCCCGGCTACTTGGAACTGATTTCAGAAATAATACCCAAGTTCTAGCTGCAGCAAATCATCTTTAGCAAAGGATTTTAATGACTGGTCGAGTCCGTCGACGAGAAACTTACTGGCCTGTATTGATAATTTCAAGCTATCGCCTAACCTTCGACTGGCTTCCAGGCTGATCAGGTAACTGTCGTCATGTGTGTCCTTGATGACGCCAAGCAATGCATCGGTGCTCTGCTCATCGTTAAGCGTTAACCTGAAACCGAGCATGATGTCATCCTCAAACGGCGTGGTTGCCAGCTCACCGCGGGAATCATAGAGGTACTCTGTTACCAGACCCAGATCAGCAGCGCTGCCTGCGAGGCCATAAAAAGTATATTCGAAACCGCCCGTGGCTCGCTGATACTTTTCGTAGTTACCATTAAGGCTAATGGCCTCAAGCTTCCACAACCAGCTGCCCCGGGTTAACTGCATATCCAGACCAGCCTGATCTATGATCTGGTAAAAGGGCTGTAACACGATCTCTCCATTGTATTGCGTTGGCGATAAAATAGGATCCCTGCTGGTACCGTGGAACCATGATAGACCTATATCCATATCTCCAATAGCATGTGACCACCTGGCAGCCAGATCGACATGTTTATCTTGCTGAGATGATTCATAACTGGTCAGGTCTTTTTCTACACGGGCAATAATACGGGGACGACCCTTTACACCTGAAAATGTGCGCTCTCTAAACCCGGGCAGGACAAACAGGTCTACCGTTCCCCAATCTCGGATAAGTGCAAGTTTGGCCATGGGCTGCCCGAGTTTTTCTTCCCCATCAAAGTCCTCAATGAGATCCGTCTGGTTAATGATATCAACCAGATGCTGTGACTCCGTAACACCCCAGTAAACCTTGCTTAGACCGACCGTCCATTCATAGTCTCGGGCGATATATGACCAGGCCAGCTCCCTGATATCTGCATGAGTACGCTCATCATCGCCCTGATCAAGACGAACAAAAGGAATAAAGCTTATGTTCTGCTTACCGTCAGCCCATTCATGATACATCTCAGGCTGCGCCGCTACTGATAAATTATTACCATGCTGTCTGGAGTCTTCCGGATCTTTAAAAAATAGCCTTTCCTGTACGGTAACATTACCGCGCCAACTTAGTGCATGAGCTGTTGATGAAAACACCATCAACAATACAGCTAGCGACATAAAACTCTTTTGCATTAACGTGCCCGCTTAAGGGAATTTCGGTCAAAATCTCTATCAGTAAGCCCATTATTAAAACTGTAATCACTAAACTTTAGCAATGTACTTTTACCATTCTGGTGGTTAACCATATGCATTTGATCAGGCCGCCAGAATTTATCCAGGTACTGTTTGTAGCCGATAAATACTAGTGTTTTTAACAGCGAGTTTTTACGATCATAAAATTCAACTTTTACCGGGTGGTCGATTACCTTATCACCCCACACGATCTGCCGTGTGTACCCCGAATGCTTGTCTACCGGTACCCGTTCTATTACATAGACATCCTTTCCATCCAGTTTTTCATCACGCAGCCATTTGTAGGTATATTTATCGACTTCCTGAGAGGACATATCTTCAAATGCAAATTCACTGCCCATAAAAGGTCCAGATTTATTTTTTGATGCAATTCGCTTTACACGTTTCAGTGCAGGTAAATATAACCATTGATCATCCGGTTTATTTACATGGGTAAAACTTAAAAATGCAGTTCCCTTGACGTCTGCCGGGGTATCGAAAATAGACATGGATTTGTCACCGTCACCAATGACTTCCAACGAACGACCGCGAATTTGCCGGCTGCTCTCTTTACCCTGCTTGTTACGTAGTATCATTTCAAGTGTTTGCATCTGATCACCCCAGCCGGTATCCAGTTCATCGGCTTTCTGGGCGATCTTCAGGCCTTTTTCTTCAGCACTAAGTGCCCAGGCCGAGGGGGTTATAAATAAACTAAGCAGTGCTAGCAGTAGTATCTTTTTCATTAGATTTTCCTTCAATTTTCATTAGCAATGGTGGTAACAACAGGAAGTCAGCGAGCAAGGCCAGGGCAATGACCAACGCTGTTAATAATCCCATGTCGGAATTCAGTTTAAATGCTGAGAATGACAGCACCAGGAAGCCGGCAATAAGAACGACCGATGTTACCAGCAGGGCACGGCCAACACTGGTAAATGCATAACGCACCGCCTGCTCAGAATCGTAACCCTTTTCAACACGGGCTCTCCGGTATTTGCTCATGAAATGTACCGTGTCATCGACAACGATACCCAGGGTCATGCTGGTGACCACTGACAAACCCAGACCGATTTCTCCTACAAATATCCCCCATATACCAAAACCCATAGCGGCTGGAACGAGGTTAGGCACCATGCTAACCAAACCAAGCTTGAACGATCGCAAGGCGATGATCATTATCAGGGAAATCAATACCAGGGCGATGGTGGTACCCGCCAGCATGCTGATGATGTTCCGTTTACCGATGTGTGCAAACATCATTGTTGGGCCACTCGCTGCAGCGGCTTTAATAAACTTTGCATTTTCAACCATCCATTGGTCTGATCGATGCTCGAGGTCTATCAACTGATTGGTTGATAAGGTCTTTAATGTTACCACCATGCGTGTCGCTGACTTATCTACGTTGATCTGGTTATTAAGATCCAGGCCGTAGGGCAAAGACATTTCATACATCAGCAAATACTGGGCGGCAAGGTTGCGCTCGTCTGGCAGACGATACATCTTATTATTATCACCATGCATGTTTCGGTTTAATCGCTTCATGATGTCTGTATAGACGTTGACATGAATGGTCTCAGGCTGTGAGCGGAACCAGTTGGCAAAATCTTCAACTTCCTGCTGAAACTCCGGTTCGCTGATCCCACCCGGTTCTGCCGACTCAACAGAGAAATCGATCAGATACATACCTGTTAAATTTTCCACGGTAAAATCTGTTGCCTGGCGGAAGGGAATGGTTTCATCGAAGTATTCAACAAACACATCATTCAGTTCATTGCGTGGCAGGAATGATATGAGTAGCACTACCAGCAATGTCATACCAGGTAGTAACATGCGACGATTATTGACTACAAAATTACCGAGCCAGATCATCAGCCTGTCACCCTTCTCTTTCTTTACCCGTACTTTAACAGGCAGCAGACTGATGACTGCAGGCAGGAATGTCACGGCTAGCAGGAAGGACATACCCACACCAATAGCCACAAAATTACCAAGGTGGTTAAAAGGAGGCACGTCTGAAAAATTCATGCTCAGGAAACCAATTGATGTCGTCAGGCTGGTCAGGAATACCGGTTGAAGATTGACACGCAGGCTTTCTATCAGCGCATCAATTTTCGGCATACCTTCTCGCATATAATGGTAAAACGACACCAGCACGTGAACCGAATTTGCTATTGCCACGGTAAGTATTACCGTGGGTGCTGTGGCACTCGGAGGTGTAATCGGATAACCGATGTGGCCCCCTGCACCCATCGCTGACATGACTGACAGGATGATCACTATCATTGTTAAAATGGTACCCGCAAAACCTCGGATCATCAGAAACAACATGACCATCATCACCAGAAAGCTTAGCGGGATTAACGAGGTCATATCATTTATTGATGCCTCGGAAAACCCATTATTCATCATCACCATGCCGGTCATATAGATTTTTATAAATGGGTATTTTGCTTCGATTTCATCAGCCAGCTTGCGCGCATGCGCGACCACTTCGGGCGTCTCAGTTGATTCATTAATTCCTGGCAACTGTACGGTGACATTCACTGCCGTTACATGTGCACGATCAGATATTAATCGATGAATAAGTAAAGGTTCATTGACGGCAATGTTCTTGATGTAGGCCAGCCTTTCTTCAGTCAGTACGGCAGGATCTTCTACCAGATCTTCAACCAGCAGGTCATCACCTTCAGCCTCGGTATGCTGATAGTTAGTTACTGAGTCTACTCTGGAAGAATATGGCGTTTGCCAGGCTTTATGCGTCAGTTCATGCACCGCTTCCATAACGTGTTTTGTAAAGACCTCGCCCTCAACAGGAGCAATAACAAACATAACGTTATCATTTTTCGCATAAGTGGCCTCCAGTGCTTCAAAGGCCATACGCTGGGGGTTGTCCTCACTGAAGAACACCCGGTAGTTGGTGGTCATTGACAGATGCTTACCGCCACTCGCCATCAAACCCACAAGAATAAGACAGGTTATGATTACTACCCATCGATACTGTATTACCAACTCACCAAATCGTTTTTCAAAATTATGCATAGTAATAGTCCCGGATATTATTGTGTTGTTTTTCTAAGTCCGTTGATAATGAGTGCGACGACATTGACTGCCATTTTTTCAAATTCTTCGATGGAATAGATCTGCATAAAAAATGGAGTGGAAAACATCGCAGTTGCTTTGCTAACTGCTGAAGCGGATGTTTTTACATCCTCTATTTCAAATTCTCCCTGATCCACGCCCTGTTGCAATATTGCAGCTATCTGCCTTTCATTTTTTTCATTTTTGTCGTGAATTAACTGCGGGTAATTGCTGGTTATATTTTCTATCAACTCATGCAGACGCGGGACATCATGCATCATTTCATAGTAGTGGCGCATGGCCGTCTGTACATACAGGTGTAATCGCTGAGTACTGTTAAGATTTGGCAGCCTGACAACCTTGTCCAGCGAAGCATCCAGGTCTGCCATGCACTGGCCAGTGCACTCTGCGGCAATATCCTGCTTATTATGAAAGTAGCGATAAAGGTTGGCTGCAGACATATTCACATCTTCAGCAATTTCAGCCATGGTTGTTTTACCGTAGCCAAACCCTCTGAAGCGCTCCTGCGCAGCAGCAAGTATCGCCGCCTTGATTTGATCAATTTCCTGTTGAGATTCGGTCATTAGTTCGTACAATTGAGGATAGTTGCCCGTCATCATACCCCGCTGAATCCTGAATAATCAATTTAATATTCAGGATTCAGCGGAAATACCCAGAGCAAGGACTGATTTCTGGGAGTTGTTGGAGCCACGGGGTGCGGCTCCCACAATTTTCTTAAAATTGCTAGCTTATAAGCTTAGCGTTCTACTCTTTTCCAGTCAGCGCCATCAGGCTCAACTTCGTAACTTGCCCAACTGGCAAATTCCTGACGTGTAATATGTCCGCTGCTGCGTTCATCGGGTCCGACTAAAGTTTTGTAGATCACCATTTTCCCGTCATCATCTTCATCTACCAGCTGCCTCACTGACCAGCTTTCACCGGCAGCGCCATCGCTGTAATAGTGACGCAATTTGATTAAAGAAACATGCATGTGATCTGCCTCAATCGAACGACTGGTGGCTAGATTGTAAATATTTAGCAGGTCATTTTCTGAAATATCCACGTAGGAATTAACCTCACTTAGGGCATAGACCAGATCTGCATGGGATATCTGGTCATAAGGCCCTTTCAGCGGTGCTTCTTTTAACACCGCAGGATAGCGACGCCACTTAAAGGGTGCATTAAAGATAAATGCAATAACAAGGATAACAATGACATTGAGCAATATGGGTGTTAATACAAACTGGTAGCCCAGGGCATGCACCTCGGCACCACCTGCCACTGCCGTTAGTGCCGTAGCGCCACCCGGTGGGTGAATAGCTCTGATGTAATGCATGACGCCAATTGCCAGGCCCACGGCAACCGCTGCAGCAATAAACAGGTCAGGAATCAGGATTGCACAGCTCACACCAATCACGGCGGAAACCATATGCCCGGCAAACACAGACCAGGGCTGTGATAGAGGACCATGAGGGACGGCAAACAGCAGGACTGCAGAAGCCCCCATAGAGGCGACTATCATTGCCGCCGAACCAATTGGCAGGAATAAATTACTGACCAGGAAAATAGCCAGGATACCGGCAAAACCACCAGCAGCAGATATCAGTCGCTCAGTATGACTGACAGGCGCAGTTCCTATCCCTAATATCGCCTGCAGTTTTTTCATTTACCTAAGCAACCGGATAAATCTTCAATCGCGTTTGTCGATAGGTACGTAATCCCTTGTGGCATTGCCTACATAGAGCTGGCGAGGACGGCCAATACGCTGTTCCGGATCATCCATCATTTCCATCCACTGAGCTATCCAGCCGACAGTACGTGCCATGGCAAAGACAACAGTAAACATATTTATCGGGATACCCATAGCTCTCATGATGATGCCGGAATAAAAATCAACATTGGGATACAGCTTACGTTCCTTGAAATACTCATCCTCAAGCGCAATGCGTTCAAGTTCCAGCGCTATTTCAAATAAGGGATCATCATATTCACCCATATCATCAAGCAAGTCATGGCATGCTCCCCTGATCAACATGGCACGCGGGTCAAAGTTTTTATATATACGATGACCAAAACCCATCAGGCGATAGTCATCATTTTTATCCTTTGCCCGTGCTACAAATTTTGGGATATTTTTTACATCGCCGATCTCTTCCAGGGTTCGGATAACAGCCTCATTTGCGCCGCCATGTGCCGGTCCCCACAATGATGCAATACCAGCACAAACACTGGCAAAGGGGTTCGCACCTGATGAACTCGCGAGCCGGACAGATGAAGTACTGGCATTCTGTTCGTGATCGGCATGCAGAATTAAAATAAGGTTGAGCGCCTTCGCATGGATGGGATTCACAACATACTCTTCTGTAGGCAGCGCAAACATCATATGCAAAAAGTTTTCTGAATAATCCAGATTGTTCTTTGGGAAATTAAATGGCAGTCCCATAGAATACTTATAACTATCTGCCGCCAGGGTCGGCATTTTTGCGATTAACCTGTGAGCAGAAATTTCACGATGGCGAGGGTTCGAAACATCGGTGGAGTCATGATAGAACGATGACATGGCACCTACCGATCCCAGCATAAATGCCATAGGGTGTGCATCATGACGGAAGCCGCTATAGAATCGGCGCATACCTTCATGCACCATTGTATGCTGGGTAATATTCGCTGTGAATTTGGCAAGCTGCGACGCCGAAGGCAGTGATCCGTTTAATAACAGATAGCAGACTTCGATATAAGTACTCTTTTCTGCCAGTTGCTCAATAGGATAACCCCGGTATAACAATACACCTTCATCACCATCTATGTAGGTGATGTAACTGCTGCAAGTGGAAGTCGATACAAACCCCGGGTCATAGGTAAACATTTCCAGGCTTGAGTACATCTTGCGGATATCAAAAACATCCGGCCCATGCGTACCTGTCAGGATAGGCAAATCAACTTTGTTACCGTTTCGGTTATCAGTAATGGTTACTGTTTTTTTATCAGTCATTGTTACCCTCTTATATTTTCCAACCGCACTTTGGTTTACTTCTTCTGATTAGAGCAAAAGCGTGCTGGAATGTTCCTGAACGGGGCAGATTATAACAGAATGCCCGTAAACATTGACTATCGTGGGTGGTTGATAAATCAGGCGTCACCACGGATCTTCATATCGACTTCTCGCTGAGCTGCAAAATCTAGCATCCGCTGAATTGGAATAAGTGCTTGTTTTGCAATTTTATTGTCAATTTCAATGGTTTTACCACCATTTTTAAGAATGTCACGTATTTTATGTAAGGTGTTGATGGCCATCCAGGGGCAATGCCCACAGGAAACACAGCTTGCCCCTTTTCCTGCTGTAGGCGCTTCAATCAATTCTTTATCTCCGGCAATGGAGCGCATTTTGTAAAATATTCCCCGATCCGTCGCAACGATAAAGCGTTTAGCGTCGCTCTGCTGCACAGCATTGATCAAACCTGTTGTGGATCCAACAAAGTCGGCCAACTGAATAATTGAGCGTGGTGATTCCGGATGTACCAGCACCATGGCATCCGGCATTTCTTCTTTCATTAACATTAATTCTTTACTGCGATATTCATCATGCACCACACAGACACCGCCCCAAAGCAGCATATCTGCACCGGTCTGATGTTGTATATAGTCACCCAGGTGGCGATCCGGTGCCCACAGAATTTTTTCACCCTGTTCGTGTAAATGACGCACGATATCGAGTGCGATGCCTGAGGTCACTACCCAGTCAGAGCGCGCTTTTATTGCAGCACTGGTATTGGCATACACCACGACCTTGCGATCCGGGTGGGCATCACAAAAAGTACTAAACCGGTCAATCGGGCAGGATAAATCTAACGAACAGGTGGCCTCATCCTCAACCATCAGCACACGCTTTTCCGGATTAAGTATCTTAGCCGTTTCACCCATGAATCTAACCCCGGCAACAATTAATGTCTGCGCCGGATGATCATGACCAAAACGTGCCATTTCCAGAGAATCGGAAACATGCCCACCGGTTTTCAGTGCCAGTTCCTGCAGGTCATCGTCAACATAATAATGCGCAATCAGTACTGCATCCTTCTGCTCCAGCAATTCCTTAATTTCTTCCATCAAGGAATTTTTTTCATGTTCAGGAAGAGGTAAAGGGCAGCTGATACTTGCCGCCTGCTTTTCTATGCGATCCAGCTCTTCAATTGAGATGGTTGCCTCGTTAATGGCTGTTACTGACTTATCTGACATTTGATAATTTATCTTGGTAAGATGTGCTGATACACGGTGTGAAAAAGATCAGAAAAGATAACAGAGCCGTGCTATTTAAGAAACCACTAAATTCAGGGAACTACATTATGACTGATTCGGTCAACATCATGGTCGGCCCACCAGCATGTAGTGGAAGGGGACATACTGATGAGGGCCGATCATTACTGAGCTTTAATACTGCTAGTATCAACTATAGCTTCCTTTCACTTGGTGGTGAAAGCCTAATTACTCGAGCACGTAACACCATAACCGCGCATTTCCACCATAACAAAATATTTACTCACCTACTTTTTCTCGATGGAGACGTGTTCCTGGATGGTAATGATCTGAAAAAATGCTGGCTACAGAACGCGATATT
>DAOVWW010000212.1 GCA_030636465.1 Gammaproteobacteria bacterium | reverse complement strand
TTCTAGTCCCCATCGTCTAGTCGGCCTAGGACACCGGGTTTTCATCTCGGCAACAGGGGTTCGAATCCCCTTGGGGACGCCATTAAACAAACCGCCCGTAGGGCGGTTTTTTTATGCCAGGCATCCTCGTGTGCCAGTTATGAGGGGGCGATGCCCAGTTTGCCCTGTGGGTCTACCAGGTCGGCGATCTCACTGTTTTGCAGCGGGGTAAACCCTGTACCGAAATGCCTGTTGATCTGTTTAAAGATATGACGTATCCATAAGGCATTTGCCACGGTGCCTGCATGTCCGTCGGCCAGCATGATGTTGCCCGGATGATCTCCATTTGTATTATCAATGGTGGTAGCGCCGCCAAGGCTGAAGTGTCTGCGACCCACGTATTGTGAAGGGCTCCATTTCCCCATCAAGCTTGCAAACCACGCCCGGTCTTCGATAAATAGAGTATTTGCTTCATTGCTTGCAATCTCTATCAGGCCTTCATCAAAGACGTCCAGAACTTTATTGATATTTGCATGGCCAATATCATCCGTTTCCTCGGCCGATGGCCAATTGCTGTTGTCTGCTATCCCGATGAGTACTATTTTTACAGAAGGGTGATGCTGATGAATCAGTTTTACTGCATTGTGAATATAGTCCAGGCACTCAATGATGGCTTGCTGTGACAATTTACCGGTGTTACCGGCTGCATATTTTTTGAGATCAGGCCACTGTCCAATATCATTAATGCCCATCTTTATAATAACCAGGCCATCTTGCCAATAGTCAGGCTCTTTATCCATTAACCTGACGAGCTGGAATGACTGCTGTTCGTAGCTCTCCGGTGAGAGTTCTCTGCACGTCGATCCTGAACGTGCAAAGTTGTACTGGAAGTCCTGCTTGCGTGGTGTTCTCGCATCCAAACCCAGCGCAGAACGAATTTTATAGAAGGTCCCACGGGTTCCCCAGTACCCAAACTGGCCCAGATCGATTTCTGAAGCGCGAATACGAGCCAGTATTTCTGTCCACTGGTATGTGACGCTGTGAAAATCACCGCCCCGACGGGTGCCCAGATGTGCATCCCGGTAACTGTGACTGTCGGAGTCACCCAGGATTGCTGTCGGAACGCGTCCCTTGTCTGCACGGTCTGAACCCATATTTTCCCAATCGGGCCTGGTCAAAAACAGAAGAAAGAGGGCGAATACAAATAATGCAATAATGCGGAGAAATACGGTCCCTTTCATCACTACTGTCCGGCTGGCCTGTAAACGTGCTTGACTCCAAAAATATCAGAGTACGCGGCATGGCCAGAATAGTTTTTCCAGATCAAGTCGGTAATACCCATAAAATGGTCATTTTTGTATAGAGAACATTAGGTTAGAATTGGTCTGCAGTATTTTTACCAGGCAGTAGTTGTAAGCTAAAGCTTTGTAAGTCTTGGATCGATACAATTATGAGGTCCTTACTATGAAATTCAAGAGATGACACAGAGTAACTAACATTCCCGAAAATGATTATGCAGAATTTAGATGATTACAAGTATCTTGACCTGGCAAAAGCTGAGTATCTTGATCAGTATAATAATAATCCTTTTAAATTTAAGCATTCATTATGTGAATGTTCATTACTCTCAATAAATAATCTATCTGAAGTTATTCTGAATTTGCCGAAATCCAGGGTTTTTTTCAGTTCGGGTGATGTAGATGTAACTGCTAACCTGGATACAGCCCATATAGAGCACAAGCCTGATCTTTCACTTGAGGATGCATTTAATAATATTGAAGAGGCCGGGGCTTTTGTGATGGTAAGGCAACCGGAATCAGATCCGGTGTTTAAAGAGTTATTTAATGATTTAATTCTGGATGTGAAAAGATTCGCCAACTCTATTGATCCTGGCCTTCATGGGTTTATGCTTTATTTGTTTATAGCATCCCCGAACAGTGTTACACCATTTCATATAGACCGGTACTCGACTTTATTATTTCAACTCAAAGGGCACAAGGATGTAAATGTATGGAAGCCATGGGACAGGGATTTAATTACTGATATTGATCTGGAGAGGTTTTTCAGTTACGAGGAAGGGTTCTCGCCTGAATTAAAAGATAGATATATTGAGGATGCTATTGTTAACCATATAAAGCCCGGAGAAGGTGTTCATATACCGTTTGTTTCACCTCATTGGATAAAAAATTCAGACGAAGTATCAGTTTCTCTTTCAATTATTTTTAATAGCAAAAAAACTACTAACCTCGCAAACTCTTTAATGTTTAACAAGTGGTATAGAAAAACGTTTAACAGGCCTGCTAAACCAGTTAACGAATCAATATTGAGAGATAAAGCCAAGGCAAATATATACAGGAAATATCAAGATCTTCTTGGTTTTATGGGTAAATAATTGATGAAAAACAGAATCTGTAACGCAGAGACAGGGTGTTATAGATCTTGATCTGTTTTCATTTATTTACTGAATTAAATTAGAAGACAATATTCAACCAGCTCCGGGTGCTTCGGTATTATAAAAAACCTTGATCATGAACAGTACTGAACAACCACAATTGACGCTCGGTGAGCTGGTATCAAGGCAGGCGTTACAAACGCCGGATGCCTGCGCATTGATATGCGCAGGGCAAAAAATGTCCTACATCGAACTGGATCGTCAGTCGGATGCGCTGGCCTGTCATTTGCGCAAGCTGGGGGTTGGCCGGGACGTTGTGGTTGCGGTCTGCATCGATCGTTCACCAGAGATGCTGATCAGTGTACTGGGTGTCCTCAAGGCCGGTGGTGCTTACCTGCCTCTGGATCCCTCCTATCCGGAAACACGCCTGACTTTCATGCTCAATGATGCGGGTGTGTCAATTCTTCTGACCCAGCGCAAGCACGTAAGCCGGTTGCGTGAGCATGATGCGCAGGCACTTTTTGTCGAGGAGCTGGGTGATGTGCTCAACGGTTTGGACAAGCCGGCAGCTGACGCCACAGCCACCCTTGATGATCTCGCTTATGTGATATACACATCCGGTTCGACCGGGCAGCCAAAAGGTGTTGCCATGCCGCACCGGCCGCTGGTCAACCTGGTGCACTGGCAAATACAGCAGTCTTCATCTGTGCGTACCTTGCAATTTTCACCGCTGGGTTTTGATGTGTCCTTCCAGGAAATTTTCTCGACATGGAGTGCTGGTGGCGAACTGGTGCTGATAGATGATGATCTGCGGCTGGACGCTTCGCGCCTGTTGGCTTTCATTGAAAATCAGGGCATCGAGCGGCTATTTTTGCCCTTTGTGGCATTACAGCACCTGGCTGAAGCGGCTGGGAACGACGGGCTCTACCCAGGGTCGCTCAGGGAGATCATTACTGCAGGGGAGCAGCTGCAGAGTAGTTCATCGATTGTGCATTTAATGAGTGAATTGCCAGGCTGTACCCTGTGTAACCAGTATGGGCCTTCCGAAACACATGTAGTTACAGCCTGCACCTTAACAGGCACGCCGGACCAGTGGCCCAGGTTGCCACCAATTGGACACCCGATAGACAATACCTCGATTTACATTCTTGATGATGAACTGCAGCCGGTAGACGATGGAGAAAATGGCGAAATATTTATTGGTGGCGTGCCGCTGGCGCGCGGTTACCTTGGGCGTGCGGATCTTACCGCTGAACGTTTTATAGAAACAACAGCGTTACCGGGTGAACGCCTGTACAGGACCGGCGACCTTGGATGCTGTAATCCAGATGGCGAATTCGAATACCTGGGGCGTATCGACGGCCAGGTCAAGATCCGTGGTTACAGAATAGAGCCGGGCGAAATTGAAGTGGTTCTTGCAGGTCATGCTGGAATCAGCCAGGTTGTCGTGAAGGTTTGCGAAGATGAGAACACCGGCAAGCGCCTGGTTGCATATACCGTGTTCAAGAACGGTGCTGAGCCTGATGCAACCGAGCTGAGGCAGTATCTGGGTGAACGCATACCGGATTATATGAT
>DAOVWW010000135.1 GCA_030636465.1 Gammaproteobacteria bacterium | reverse complement strand
TGACGAAGTGCTGATTGGTATTTCCAGTGTGTGTAGAGACATGTTGAGAGGGGAAGACGTCTTCGCGCGCTTTGGAGGCGAAGAATTTGCCGTCATGCTGCCAGATACAGATCTTGATGAGGCGCGAAAAATAGCTGAAAGACTGCGCAAACTAGTGGCAGCGCATACTGTATCCGCCAAGGGTAAAACAATTTCAGTGACTATCAGTATTGGTGTGGCCAGTTGGCAGTCAGGCAAAACCCTGGATATCAACACCCTCCTTAATCAGGCCGACCAGGCCATGTATCACTCGAAAGCATCAGGTCGAAACCAGGTAACAGTTTTTACCAAAGAGAGGGTGCAACAAGAGCAACAGGCATAATTACGTAACACGTAACACGCCTTACTGCGGCAGCATCATGCCTCGAATCATGTAAAAGAAGAGGGCTGCCATCATCCCGGTTGCCGGTACGGTAATAATCCAGGCGGCGAGTATTCTTTTAAGGTGTGAACGTTTTACCAGTTCAGTGCGGTAAACTTTTCTTAATTGCTTACGTTCCTTTTTCCGCAGATGTGCCTTTGCAGAGTCTTGCTTCAGTTGATTCAGCATAATGCATTTCTTATCCACTGATGCCTCGTCGAACTCATGCAGGAACGCCTCAACAATCTCTGCATCATCATCTTCATGATGATGTTTGATCTCTTCGATCATGCCGCTGTAGTTTGATTTCAGGACTTCACGAAGGAAGCCCACTCCAAATATGCCGCCCACAGCAATATGTGTTGAACTGACAGGCAAGCCCAGCTGTGAGGCGATAATAACGGTGATCGCTGCGGCCATCGCAACGCAGAACGCCCGGGTCTTATCCAGTTCAGTAATTTCTGATCCCACAGTATGGATTAGTTTTGGGCCATACAGAGCGAGTCCGACGGCGATACCCGCCGCACCAATTAGCATTACCCAGAGAGGGATTTGCGCCTTACTGGCGATGCCCCCACCGGTAATAGCTTCATTGATGGCCGCTAGCGGGCCGACGGCGTTGGCAACGTCGTTTGCACCATGAGCAAAGCTAAGAAATGCAGCCGCAACTATCAGTGGGATGGTAAACAACTGATTGATACTGGCCTTGCTGTTTTTCAGGTTACTGGCGGCTTTACTGATCATGGGGCGCACCAGCAGATAGACGGTTATGGCTATCACTGCACCGGCGCCTGCAGCGGTAAAGAAGTTCATCTTCCAGATATGTTTAAAGCCTTTCAGTAATAAATAGGTGGAAAAGGCCCAGGCCATAACCATCAAAAGCAGCGGTACGACTTTTTTAGCTGCTTCCAGTTTGTCATGTTTATAGGTGATCTTTCTTTTTATCAGGTACAGGAAAGAGGCAGCAATGAGGCCGCCCATAGCTGGTGAAATCACCCAGCTGGCAGCAATAGCCCCCATCTTGTCCCAGTTGGCTATGCCGAAGCCTCCAGCGGCAATACCTGCACCGAGTACGCCACCAACAATAGAATGAGTAGTCGAGACAGGTGCGCCCATGGCCGTAGCAAGATTTAGCCAGACCGCACCAGCGAGTAAGGCCGCCATCATCAACCAGATAAAGGTGTTGGCATCAGAAATCATGCTCGGGTCTATGATGCCTTTTTTGATAGTGCTGACGACATCACCGCCGGCGATCAGGGCACCAGCGGACTCAAATATGATGGCTATGAGAATTGCACCGCTGAGAGTGAGGGCCTGAGAACCCACAGCCGGACCGACATTATTGGCGACATCATTGGCACCAATATTTAATGCCATATAGCCACCGATTACCGCGGCAATGACCAGCAACAGTCTCCCTTCTCCTTCATTCGCGGTAAACTGGATGAAAATGACGATAGCTATCAGGAATAAAATACTGAAGCCGGTACGGATTAGCTGTTGCTGGGTATTTTCTTGCATTATTTTTTCTGGTATCTAAATATTTACAAAAAACAGCACAGGAAAGCAGATATGTAGTAATGTTTGCTTATTGCGCTGAATAATCTACTATATGTCAGGTAGAGGGGAGATCACTTCAATAACCGTATTCTACAATAACTCTTACAATAACTATTAATAAAAACGTGTTTTTATCAGAGAAAAAGCATGATTGTATACTTTGACCTGCAGCCAGAATTCCGGAAAAAATTTGCCGAGCTGCTGGATACCACAGAGGATAATTTAGAGCCATTTTTCGCTAGCCTGGAAAGTGAAGTGGCCTGGCATCTGGCTCTTGGAGGTTTGCGTGAGAGCGAGCTCAGTGATGATGTCATACTTGGGCAACTTAAAGCTGTAAATCAGGCTTCTAGAGCTCTAGATAAAGCGCTTGAGGAAATGTCGCCTGATGTATATGGCTGGTTGATTGATCATGCGCCTGTAGGGCTGGATTACCAGATGCCTTTCAGAGTGGTAAAAAAACCTCTGCTGATCATACGATCAATGACGGGTAAAGCGGTGCAGAATTTTGAGGGCAGAGATACCACAGCGCGACGCTCAACTTCTGCCGATTTTATTCGAAAAATTGCTTCGTGCTGTGAAAAAACCTTCGGTTCCCGGCCTGATCTTCAATCGGAGCTATTTTTCAGCATTGTTGAGATAATGTTCCAGTCCCTGGGTATTAGTGAGCTTAAGGATATTAAAGCATTAATAATGCAGGCATCGCGTCCTCCTGAAGTGGTGTTGCCTGATGAGGGTCTCGATGGGAAACCTGCTTTTTCCGTACCAGAAAGCTATCTGAATGCGCAGAAAAAATAGCTGTCAGCCTCGCATTTTCTTTTATTAAAAATTTTGTAAATGTTTACCTCCGGTTTTATAAAAAGCACTCTCTTTATTGTAGTGGTTCTGGCCATGGTGCTTATTCTGGCCGCGGATGGCGGGCGCTTATCTGACTGGCGCCTGATGGATCAAAAAGCTGATGATATTGCAAAGCAAATGCCTTCAGTTTTATTCAGCAAAGGTTTTGTTTCTGCAGATAGCCCAACTCGCAGTGTGCATGCTCCGACTCTTGTCGAACTCTCTGATGGAACAATATTATCTGTCTGGTATGGCGGTGAGCGCGAAGGTGCTCATGACGTCGCGCTCTATAGCTCACATTTGGATAAGTTGTCACAAAGCTGGAGCAAGCCAGTAGTTTCCCTCAGTCGCCAGCAGGTAGCAGATGATCTTGGTGTACATATCAGAAAGCTTGGCAATGCCGTGTTACTTGCTGGAGAAAATCAGCATGTCTGGATGTTTTTTGTCACGGTATCTATCGGTGGCTGGTCTACCAGCAGTATCAGCATGGTGAAGTCTGTAGATGGCGGTAACAACTGGGGCAAGGTTAAAAGGCTTGTCACGTCACCTTTTCTGAATCTAAGCACCTTGACGAAAGGACGCCCTTTTTTCTATCAAGACGGAACGATAGGTCTGCCTGTGTACCACGAACTGGCGGGTAAGTTTGCTGAGCTTTTACGGCTGGATACAGACGGTGAGGTAAAAGAAAAAATAAGGATGACCAAAGGCAGGCATAAAATCCAGCCAGACATCGCTATTATAGGGGAGGAACACATGCTTGCTGTGTTACGTGATAGCAGCCCTGAAAGAAAATTACTTCAGATGACTAGCTCTAATAGTGGCAGAACCTGGTCAGTGCCAGTTGAAACCGGTTTTTCTAACCCGGATGCAGCAGTGTCTATTGCGGGTAATAGTGAGGGTGTCGTTCTGGCTTTTAACGATTCTGCTGAACATAGAAATCCATTGGCTGTCGCTTTTTCATCAGACCAGGGTAGGAGCTGGAAAAAAATCGTTGATATAGAAGCCAGTGAACTGCGTGATGATAACAATAAGGATGAGTTTTCATACCCCTATATTATTCAGTCCAGAGATGGCATTTATCACCTGGTGTATACGTGGAAAAGGGAAAAGGTGGCTTATGTCAGCTTCAATAAAGCCTGGATAGATAGCAGACTTTGAGTTCTGCTGCAGCTTCTTATCCCATAGCTGACCTGATAGAATCCGCCCCAATCCTATGGCAATCCAACACAGCGTATTATTTGAATAATGGAAGATCTGAATCCTTTAAAGAACCAGCTGAAAGACATGAGGGCGCGTGTACTGTCTTTGAGGGGGTATCTTTGACTTCGATACAAAGTCCGAACAGCTAACCGAAATCCAGCGTGAGCTGGAAAGCCCAGATGTATGGAACGATCCAGAGCGAGCGCAGTCTCTGGGGCAGGAGCGTGCCAGGCTGGAAGCGGTAGTCGATGTTATATTGATGCTTGAAAATGGCATAGAAGAATCCACCGAATTCCTCTCAATGATAGAGGAGGAAAATGATGAATCGATGCTTGCAGAGCTTCAGGGTGAACTGGATAAACATCTGAAAAAACTGGAAGAGCTGGAATTCCGTCGGATGTTTTCCGGCAAGATGGATGCAAACAATGCCTGGATGGACATACAGGCTGGCTCCGGCGGAACCGAGGCGCAGGACTGGGCGAACATGCTGCTGCGCATGTATTTACGCTGGGGTGAACGCGAAGGTTTTAAGACAGAACTGATGGAAGCCTCTGATGGTGATGTTGCTGGAATTAAAAGCGCTACCATTAAATTTACCGGGGAGTATGTTTTTGGTTCTTTGCGTACCGAAACAGGTGTGCACCGCCTGGTAAGAAAATCCCCCTTTGATTCCGGCAATCGGCGCCACACATCTTTTGCCTCGGTTTTCGTCTCGCCGGAGATAGACGACAGCATTGAAATAGAAATTAACCCTGCAGATTTACGCATCGATACCTACCGTGCCAGCGGCGCGGGTGGCCAGCATGTAAATAAGACCGATTCTGCGGTACGGTTGACCCATATCCCTACCGGTGTCGTTGTACAATGCCAGAATGATCGATCTCAGCATCGCAATAAGGCCCAGGCGATGGACATGATGAAGGCGCGTTTGTATGAACTGGAAATACAGAAGCAGCAGGAAGATCAGAAAGAAGTAGAAGAGTCGAAATCAGACATTGGCTGGGGCAGTCAAATCCGTTCGTATGTACTGGATTCATCGCGTATTAAAGATCTGCGTACAGGCGTTGAAACCGGTAATACCCAGGCAGTACTGGATGGTGATCTGAACCAGTTTATTGAGGCTAGCCTTAAAAGCGGGCTGTAATAATATACATACTGTGGGAGGCGCGCCCCCACAATTAATACTAAACATAATACATAAATGAATATAATCT
>DAOVWW010000078.1 GCA_030636465.1 Gammaproteobacteria bacterium | reverse complement strand
GGCCATATCCGCACGCGGTGAGAATCGCACCAAGATTGTTATCGATAAAAATAAGAGAATTTTTATCTCCTGGACCACACCGTTACAGAAAAAGTACACAGGCAACGTGCGATTCAGCCGCTCACTGGATGGTGGCGAACACTTCTCTGATCCGGTCACAGTCAATGACAATCTTGAGATTACCGGACACCGTTTTGAGGCGATGGGCATCAATGAGCAGGGCGACATCTATCTTGCCTGGCTCGATAAACGTGATCGCCTGAAAGCCAAACGTGAGGGTAAAGATTATCCCGGTGCAGCACTCTATTATGCCCTGTCAGATGATCATGGAGCCTCGTTCCATCCAAATGTGAAGATAATTGATAATAGCTGTGAGTGCTGTCGTGTTGTTATGGCTATGGATGTCGACCAGCTGCCGGTAGTGATGTGGCGCAATATATACGGTAAGAATACCCGCGATCATGCTCTGGTGAAATTTGTTGAAAAAAATAAAGCAGGCAGTCCTGTCAGGGTAAGTTATGACTACTGGAAAATAGATGCCTGCCCGCACCATGGGCCAGCGATCTCAATTCCTGATGATGGCGTGTATCACATGGTCTGGTTTGATAATGCACCCAAGCGTCACGGACTATTTTATGCGCATTCCAGAGACCAGGCACAAAGCTTTTCTAAACCCGTCAGTTTTGGAAACTATGAAGCCACCGCTTCCCACCCGCATGTCTTGAGCCTGGGCCAGAAAGTCTTTGTCGTATGGCATGAGTTTGATGGTAAACAAGCCAGTATCCTGCTAATGAGATCGTTCAACAGCGGCAAATCCTGGACTGAACCTGAATTACTGGCAGAGGCGGATGGTGAATCTGACTACCCTTTCCTGCTGGCCAATGGTGGTGCTGTTTACCTCCAGTGGCAGACTCAAAATGAGGGCTTCCGACTGCTGCCCGTCGACACCGGGAATGAGACTAACTAGTGTCATCTTTCAGGGTAACTCATATCAAGAAAGTGATGCTCAGCCTGTTCCTGCTGCTTGCCATTACTCCGGCTATGGGAAGCAGCTCAACTGCCCAGCTACAGATCTCAACTTTCCAGCCCGGAAGTTACGAAACGATACTCCAGCGCTACCAGGACAAGCCATTTTTAATGGTGCTCTGGTCACTGGACTGCCCCCCCTGCTTTCATGAACTTGCCATGCTGGGGAAACTGATAGAGAAATACCCTGAGTTTAATCTTGTACTCATCTCCACCGATTCGCCCGGTGATAGAACAGAGCTCCATAGCGTCATCAACGGTAAAGGAGTAGCCAGTGCGGATGCCTGGGTTTTTTCACAGGCAAACTCCTCCCGCCTTCGCTTTGAAGTGGACAACGTATGGTATGGAGAATTGCCTCGCAGCTATTTTTTCGATGCCCAACAAAACCGGCGTGCGGTAAGTGGCTTACTCGACCGGAGTGTGGTTGAAGAATGGTTCAGGAAGATTCAATAACCATACACCTGTATGGGTTATGAGGTGCCCCTCTCGTCAGAATTTATTAACATTTTTAAATAATTTCTGTCAGCAATGATATATTAAGCCTTTAAAATAACAACAGAAAATCATTGCTCTCAGGAGAAATCATGCAATTACCCACATCCGTCTTTGCGTTAAGCCTGTCACTCGTCACACTTCCTGCCCTTGCACAGGTGCCTGTACCACCCGACGCAAAAGAAGTCCTTTCATCCGCCTATACGGGGAAAAGTTATTCACCTTATGCCCGTCGAGGTTTTCCCAGCAATGTTTACTGGGGCGATACCCATCTGCATACTTCTCTTTCTATGGATGCAGGTGCCTTCGGTAATCGGCTTGGCCTTGAAAAAGCCTACCAGTTTGCCCGCGGTGATGAGGTCGTCTCCTCCAACGGCACCCCGGCGAAACTCTCTCGCCCGCTGGATTTCCTCGTGATTGCCGATCACTCTGACAATATGGGCCTGTTTCCGGATCTGTACGCCGGCAAACCAAATATTCTTGCCGATCCCACAGGCAAAGACTGGTACGAACGAATTCAGAAAGGAGACGGTGTCAGTGTGGCACTGGAACTTATCGGCAAATTCTCCCAGGGGGAATTCCCAGAGGGTTTAACCTATTCCCCCGATACTGAAATGTATAAATCAGTCTGGCAGGATACTATCGATGCAGCTGAAAAATACAATGACCCGGGCAAGTTCACCGCCTTCATTGGTTTTGAATGGACCTCATTAATCCGGGGCGGAAACATGCATCGAGTCGTTATGTACCGGGATAATGCTGACAAAGCCTCGCAGATGGTGGCCTATACCACTACACCGCCGCTCGGTAGCCCGAATCCACGCGACCTGTGGAAATGGTTGGCAAACTACGAAGAAAAAACCGGTGGTGATGTGCTAGCCATAGCGCATAACGGTAATCTATCCAACGGCATCATGTTTCCACTAGAGGCACAGTACGATGGTAAAAAGCTGGATAAGGAATATGTGACGGAAAGAGCCAAATGGGAACCTGCTTACGAAGTAACGCAAATTAAAGGTGATGGTGAAACTATTGGCTTCCTCTCCCCCGATGATGAGTTTGCTGATTATGAAAGCTGGGACTTTGGTAATCTTGACCTGTCGACACTGAAAACAGATAAAATGCTGGCTGCCGAATACGCCCGTGAAGCCCTGAAACGCGGCCTCGCCATTGAAAAGAAACTTGGTACCAATCCTTACAAATTTGGGCAGATAGGCTCAACAGATAGTCATACCTCACTGGCTACCGCACAGGAAGACAACTTCTTCGGCAAACACACCGGTTATGAGCCAGGGCCTGATCGCATGAATCACCCTATGATGCAGTCTCCTGACAAATCAAAAACCATTGAAGGCTGGCAGCTGGCGGCTTCTGGACTGGCAGCTGTATGGGCAACCGAGAACACCCGCAAGGCAATCTTTGATGCCATAGAGCGTAAAGAAGTCTACGCCACCACCGGCAGCCGCCTGATGGTGCGTTTCTTCGGCGGCTGGGAGTTTACCGACGAAGATATAAACACCCGTGCTCCAGCGTTTACCGGTTACATGAAAGGCGTGCCTATGGGAGCTAATCTGCCAGCAAAACCGGCCAAAGCAAAAGCCCCCTCATTCATGGTCTATGCGCTGCGTGATGCCATTGGCGCCAATATTGACCGTATTCAAGTCGTGAAAGGCTGGATGGACAAAAGCGGGAAGACCCTTGAAAAGGTCTATGACGTTGCCTGGTCAGGAGACCGAAAGATTGATAAAAAGGGCAAACTGCCAGCCGTCGGCAATACCGTGGACGTAAAGAATGCTAGCTGGTCCAACACCATCGGCTCTTCTGAACTCATCACCGTCTGGACTGACCCGGATTTTGATCCTGCCCAGTCAGCTTTCTATTACACCCGTGTGATAGAGATTCCTACACCGCGCTGGTCAACCTATGACGCCCATCGTTTCGGCATCCCTATTCCTAAAGGCGCACCGACGTCGACCCAGGAACGTGCCTATACCTCACCAATCTGGTATTCGCCTAAAGGTTAAAAGACCCAATTGTCATTGCGAACGTAGTGCGGCAATCTCTAAATAGATAGCTTACTCTAACTGGAAGAGATTGCTTCGTCGTTTCTCTCCTCACAATGACGGGTTGACCTGTATTTCCCTAAGAAGTTAAGGAGCATAATAATGAAACTACTGCTATCCACTACCCTGGTCGGGCTGACTGTATTCTCATTCACCGCCGTTGCGCAGGAATACCTGCCTGATAAAGCCGGCGTCACCTCCATAATGACTAAACAGGAATATTCTCCCTATGTTGGGCGTGAATTTCCAACCAAGGTATTGTGGGGAGATACCCACTTGCACACAGCCATTTCGGTTGATGCAGGGACAATGAACTCACTGGGGCAGGAAGCTGCTTTCAGATTCGCAAGGGGTGAGGAAGTCGTTACTACCCACGGCTTGCGCGCGAAACTTTCGCGCCCGCTCGACTTCCTGGTTATTTCTGACCACGCCGAAATGTACGGACTGATGCCTGAGCTACTTAAGGGTAACCCGGAGATCCTTGCACAGGAAACAGGTAAGCGCTGGTACGATGGTCTGAAGGGCGGAGATCGAGATCAGATTTTTAAAACGGCGATGGATATTGTTGGCACGTTGAGTGAAGATTCGACACCGATAGAAAGCGACACCATCGTCGCTGATGCCTGGCATAAATACACCGCACTTGCCGACAGGTACAACGAACCCGGCCGCTTTACTGCCCTGATAGGTTACGAATGGACCGCCATAGGCGGTTACAACCTGCATCGCAACGTGATCTTCCGCGGCGATGCCAGCATGGCCAATCGCACTATACCTTTCTCGCAGTACGACAGTAAAAATCCAGAAGATCTGTGGAAGTCTCTTGCCAAGTTTGAAAAGGAAACCGGAGGCCACGTACTTGCCATACCGCACAACGGCAACCTTTCCAATGGCCGTATGTTCACCGTCGAAAATTTTGATGGTAAACCTCTCACTAAAGAAATTGCGGCATTGCGCGCCCGCATGGAGCCACTGGTCGAAGTCACACAGATCAAAGGCGACAGCGAAACCCACCCACTGCTATCTCCTAACGATGAGTTTTCCGATTACGAAACCTGGGACAAGGCAAACCTCAATGGCTCAGAACTTAAGAAACCAGAGATGCTGCAATGGGAGTATGCCCGCGAGGCACTTAAAAGTGGCTTGAAACTTGAGCAGAAACTAAGCGTCAATCCTTTCAAATTTGGCATGATAGGCAGTACTGACTCACATACCTCATTGTCTACGTCTGAAGAAGAGAACTTCTTTGGTAAACATTCCGGGGTGGAACCGGAACCGCATCGCTGGGAGCATCTCGTCATTGAAGCACCTGATCCGAGTCTGAACATTTATGGATGGCAGCAGGCGGCCTCAGGATATGCGGCGGTCTGGGCGACAGACAATACACGCGAAGCTATTTTCGATGCTATGAAACGTAAGGAGACCTACGCCACAACGGGACCGCGCATGACAGTTCGGTTCTTTGGTGGCTGGGATTTTGATGAAGCAGATTCCACTTCGAGGCTGCCGGCAGATGCAGGGTATGCCAAGGGTGTACCTATGGGGGGTGATTTGCGTAACGCGCCGAAAGGCAAAGCACCCAGCTTCCTCGTCGCCGCTTTGAAGGACCCTTACAGCGGTAACCTCGACCGCATGCAGATCGTCAAGGGCTGGCTGGATAAAAAAGATAAACTTCATGAGAAGGTATACGATGTTGCCTGGAGTGATGCAGACACACGCAAGCCAGGCAAGAATGGCAAACTGCCAGCAGTCGGCAACACTGTTGATATTAAAAATGCCACCTGGAGGAACACTATTGGTGACCCCGAGTTGGTCACCGTATGGTCTGATCCTGATTTTGATCCTGCCGAAAGGGCCTTTTACTATGCCCGTGTCATCGAGATTCCAACTCCTCGCTGGACGGCTTACGAGGCAAAACGCTTTAATGTGAAGATGTCGAAAGAAGTCCCTATGACCACCCAGGAACGTGCCTATACATCGCCAATCTGGTATACGCCTAAAGGCTGATAGGAGTTACTCATAACCCCGTCATTGCGAGAAGCAGAGCGACGAAGCAATCTTTTAGAGATTGCCACGCTACGGGGCTCGTGACCATAGGGAATACCCGAAGGGTGCAATGACAATAACTTCCAATCACATCGTCTGGAGATAATCCTTGTTAAAAAAATGGCTGCGCGAACCCCTGCTGCATTTTCTGCTGATAGGAGCCGCACTCTTTATCCTTTATGGCCTGCAAAATGATCAGCCTGTTAATAATGAAAATCGTATCGTTATTTCTGAGGCCAATATCGATCGTCTGCTCACCGTATGGCAAAAGAAATGGCAGCGTCTGCCAACTCAGTCTGAGCTTAATGGCATGATTGAAGCACAGATCCGCGAAGAGGTTTTATATCGTGAATCCCTGGCGATGGGGCTGGACCAGAACGATGCTATTGTTCGCCGACGCCTGGCACAAAAGGTAGAGTTCATTTTTTCTGATATTGCCTCACAGGCCGAGCCAAACGATACCGAACTGGAGGCTTATCTTACCGAACATGCCGACAAATTCGGGGTCCCTGCCCGTATCAGTTTCCAGCAAATCTACCTGAACAGTGACAAACGAGGCCAGCAGGCAGTGAAGGATGCGGAAGACATGCTCGCCGCGCTATCTCAGCAAGATCCATCTATCGATATAACCGCTGCAGGAGATCCATTTATGTTTGGCCAGCAGCATGAGGATCTAACCAGTCACGGTGTGGCACGCCTGTTCGGTAAAGATTTTTCTGCCAGCCTGTTCAGCTTACAGGCAGGTGGCTGGCAGGGACCAGTGCAGTCAGGTTATGGCCTGCATCTTGTTCGTATTAGTGACATAAAATCCGCCTCGCAACCGTCACTAGATTCTGTGCGACAAAAAGTATTAAACGAGTGGCAAACACAGCAGCGCCAGACGATGAATGAGCAATTTTATCTGAATCTAAAAACTCAGTACGAAATAATCATTGAAGGGTTGGACAGGAAAGATACCCTTGCCAGTAAAACCGGTTCAAACCAAAATTAGTAATGAAGATTGTACTAAGAGCTGTCCTTACCCTGCTGCTATTTTTCTCTACAAGCTCCACCTTTGCAGATGAAATCAGACCGGGCTACCTGGAGCTTAAAGAAAATAGCCCGGATGTAT
>DAOVWW010000204.1 GCA_030636465.1 Gammaproteobacteria bacterium | reverse complement strand
ATGTTTATTAAACCTTAACCACCTGTAGAGTTCATGTGGCGTAAGATTACCGTCTGGCTGTTCAGATCGAAATCATGGCCGCGAGGCTTTAAATCCATGGCAGCGATTATGGCCTCACGTACAGGGGCATCATCTATCGGGTGTGACCTGACGACGCGACGCAGGTCAATTGAATGTTCCTGTCCCAGGCAGAGCAACAGGCGGCCTTCAGCGGTCAGGCGCACACGGTTACAATCTTCACAGAAGTTATGGCTATGTGGTGAGATGAATCCGATACGGTTGTTATTACCGCTGCGTCTAAAGTAGCGCGCCGGACCACCGCTGGTTTCGGTGGTCGGAATTAATTCATATTTTTTTCGAATGACATCAAGTATTTCATCGCTGGACATATGTGTTTCTGCTCGATCGTGGTCGCCGATGATACCCAGCGGCATTTCTTCAATAAAACTGATATCCATGCCACGTTCATTGGCGAAGTCGACCAGGTCTATGACTTCATCATCATTGTGGTTCTTCATGATGACAGTATTGAGTTTTACCCGTTTAAAACCAGCGTCCAGGGCTGCATCGATACCGGCCAGGGTGCGCGATAAATGACCAATCCGTGTGATTTTTCTGAATTTGTCTGCTTGTAGGGTATCCAGCGAAATGTTGATGCGGCTAACGCCTGTTTTGTGTAAATCTTTAGCAAAACGTTTTAACTGGGTGCCATTTGTCGTTAATGTCAGGTCATTAATTTTCTCCAGTTTCCCCAGTTGTTTAAAAACCTCAATGACGTTCTGGCGAGTTAATGGCTCTCCACCGGTAATGCGTATTTTGTTTACCCCCAGGTCGGCAAATATCCTGCCTATACGTGAGATTTCTTCCAGTGTCAGCAACTGGGCCCGAGGCACGAATTTCATGTCCTCCGACATGCAATACACACAGCGCAGATCACATCGGTCGGTAACGGAGATGCGCAGGTATTTTATTTCCCTGCCGAAGCGATCTACCAAACGCGGGGTATTGTCAGTACTTGTGTTCATTAATTTTTGTGCCGGTTTAAATGTGATTGTAGGTTACAGCGCCGGGTTAACGCTCCCTGTTTAAAATATTTAAAGCAAGATGTGTTCCAAAAACACCAATTCATGTCAACTAAGCCTGCAGGAGTGAAATCGCTGTTTAAATCAGGAAAAACCTGGACCAGGTTGAGACAAGTTGACCCCGCAGATTTTATTGCTGGGTCATTTTGTTCCAGATTTAAAAAAACCTCATCGCTGCTTTGTGATGTTTCTTGCAGCTATTCAGTACTCGCTGGGTGGCACGTAAATTGCTGTGTCTAGTAGGACCTGGTAGGACATTTTGTAATTAATTAAATTCAGGACAGAAAATGACAGGCTCAGCACCAATAGAAATAACGGAGATCAATCTCCCTAAGTCATTGGCAGTATCTGTGATCATGGAGTCTCGACCATCTGCCAGCAGATGGATTGATGAAGCATGGTCAGTAGTGGGGGTGACTGTTGGTGAGTCGACTATTAATGCAGAGTCACAAGCAGCACAAACATTGATCGAACAGGATGGTATCCGGCAATTATTGTACAGCGGTTTTAATCTCACCTTATATGAGGACGAGTGTGAGAGCTACTACCATAATATTAAGGCACCCAGTCCGGGCTGTTATGTCATTGCCCGGAATAACGGTGATGATGTGCCGATACCTTATCTGGTGTCACTGAGTTTTGATGAAGCAAATGCCTACCTCGAATGTGAAGACACGGTCTTTACCACTACGCTGGCTCCGGAACTATATCGCTGGCTTGAAGAATTTGTGCTGGTGCACTACGTGCCGGAAAAACGTATCAAGCGAAAACGTAAGAATTGGAAAAAAGCAGGTCGTGAGCAGGTGAGCGGATGAGCAGTGTGAAAAGTGAGACAGATACAGAGGCGACTGAAGAAGGGATGCTGAGTCGCTGGTCCAGGCGTAAACATGAAGCCAGGTCATATCAGCTGGATGAAGAATCGTCTAATAAGGTACTGATGGTAGAGGCAGAAATTGATGGGGCTGAAGCGCCAGTGGAGTCAGTAGAAGCAGAAGAACCAGTAGAACTAGAAGTGTACCTGCCGGATGACAGTGATATGCCTGCGCTGGAATCACTGGATGAAGACTCTGATTACAGTGGTTTTATGTCACCCAAAGTCAGTGAGGGTTTGCGCACCCTGGCCTTAAGGCAATTGTTTCGCGGCAGTGTGTTTAATGTGCGAGATGGACTCGATGATTACGATGATGACTTTACTCAATTTACAAAACTAGGCGATATCGTTACCGCCGAAATGCGGCGGCAGATGGCGCGATTGAAACAGGCCAGTGAAGATGAACAGGATGACACTGTTGCGACGACTGAAAGTTTATCTGCTGAAGACGGTTCTGAGTTGCCGGTGAATGTCGAAAGCAGTGACACCGCAGTCTCATCAGAGGATGAGTTGGAAATCGATGGCGAGCATGCGGCTGATAGCGAACATATAACCGAGAATGAAAATTTTACCGAGAAAGATGCTTCAGGAGAGAAACTGTATGTCAGCAAAAATGGATGAAGAGTTAAATATCTTTGCACGAGATGCCGCATTTGCGGCAGTGTCCGGGATGCTTATAGAGCCCACCAGTATTGTTAATTATGCTTCATCCGGTGTGGTTGCGGTGATTGGTGATAACAGCGCCAGCAGGGCGGCGTCTGCAATGAGCGAGGCACTGAAACCACACCTTATTCTTTCCGGTGATGGCAATCCTGAGGGGCATGCCTGTACGCGTATTCGCCAACGAGAGGTTCAGGTCGAGGGTTATCTTGGAAATTTCCTTATTACCCTGAAAGGTGTAAACCCGGAAGAGGTGGAAACCGTCAAGGCTGATCTGGTGCTGGACCTCAGCGATACAGAATTATTGGCTATGCCGCTGAAGCCGCCTGGCTATATTGCCTGCCCATCGTCTGAGCCTGCTATACAACAGGCCATCAACGAGCTGGAGCAGATGACAGGAACCTTTGAGAAACCGAAATATTTTGAATATGACTCGTCAATATGTGCCCATGGGCGCTCCGGCAATATAGCCTGTAATCGCTGCATTGATGTCTGTCCTGCCGATGCGATAAAAAGTCTTCGTGAATCGATCGAGGTGAATCCTAATCTTTGCCAGGGTGGCGGTGCCTGTGCCAGTGCCTGTCCGAGTGGGGCTATTCGCTATGTCTACCCGTCTGCCGATGACACACTTTCATTGATACGCCGCTTATTAAAAGTCTATCGTGAAGAAGGCGGGCAGGATGCGATCGTAGTGTTCCATGCTGCAGAATCAGAAATGCCGGGCTCATTTGCTGGCAATGTCTTACCCGTCGTCATTGAAGAACTGGCCAGTGTCGGTATAGAGATCTGGCTGTCTACTCTGGCATACGGAGCCAGAACTGTGTTGTTGCTGGACGATGACCGGGTACCGGACCGTGTGCGCAGAGAATTACAGAGACAGCTGCTGACCAGCACAGAGATACTTGGCGGCATGGGTTATTCAGCAGATGCAGTACGTCTTATCGATAATAAAGAGCTCGAATCTGTATGTATTCCTGTCATGCCAGAGATCAGATCATCTACTTATGCCGGCAGCGGTAACAAGCGACAGACTGCTTTCATGGCTATTGATGATTTGTATCAGCAGGCATTGGTCGTTCTGGATGATCAGCCACCTGGCATGGTGACACTTACTGCCGGAGCAGCCTTCGGCGAAGCCATAATCAATGACTCAGCCTGCACCCTGTGCATGTCCTGTGTCAGTGCCTGTCCCGGCAATGCCTTGCAGAGTGGACAGGATGTCCCACAGCTACGATTCATCGAGTCAATGTGTCTGCAATGCGGTATGTGTACGAGCATCTGTCCTGAAAGAGCTATCTCAATTGCCCCCCGCATCCTGTTTGATCGTGAGCAGCGCAGCCATAGTCGTTCCTTATACGAAGAACCGCCTTTTTGCTGCGTGTCCTGCGGTAAGCCCTTTGCCACTAAATCAGTCATCGACAATATGATGAAAAAGTTAAGCGGGCACTGGATGT
>DAOVWW010000158.1 GCA_030636465.1 Gammaproteobacteria bacterium | reverse complement strand
TTTGATGATTTTGGTCTTGATTACGGCAATCCGGATTTTGTCCTGTATGCCAACAGTTATGGTGCATGCGGACATCGTCTTGAGTCAGCAGAATCATTAATCCCGCTGGTTGAAGAATGTTTCAATGCTTCTGGAGTACACCTGATTGAGGTGCCGGTCGATTATTCAGAAAATGACCGCATACTTAATTCGGATATTAAGGAACGGAGTCAAAGGATATAGGATGACCGCCCAGATTTCTGATTGGTTAAAAAACCCTGGGCGCTATCAGCATTTCAGCTTGAGTGGGTTCATCAATAATCCATTTATCTTCTTCCTGGTGATAGGGGTAGACGAATAGAGCTGGGCCTTTTCGAGTATCAATCTGCAGAGCAACGCCTATTGAGTCTTTTGATTCGACGCTGAGTACAACAGCGGTAGCAAATATATCTTCTAGCTCGACCGAATTCTTTAACTCGTCTACGGTGGTTTGAATCAGTTCATCCCAGTTGGCTTTCGGATGCTCTTCCTGAAAACATTTCATCTTGATTTCATCTGAATCGGCAAAGGCGCGTACTCCAAAGGGTATGACAGCCTCATATGCATTCAGCATTTCCTGGGCAACGTCAATGCTGAAAATAACCATTTGCTCCAGTTTTTTTTGTTCGTCATTCAGTGGAGGGGTAGCGGACATTGTTATTCTCTGAAGTAGTTTAGTTAAAATAAAGCTTGAGCAACATATTGTTAATCATCTATTGTTTGCAATGATATATTAGAATCCATGTACATAAAACATTACCAGACAGTCTTATGATATTGACTGCTAATGAATTCGCAGAAAATGATCGGTTTACCCTCTGAGCAGATTAAAATTTTAAATATTGAGTTTCCTTAAAAGGGCTATGGTAGGAATGGTGGACTATTCTCTTGTCAGCAGGTATGCACTTTAGGATGGATAAGTTTTTTTATTTTGACTGTTTCAAAATTTTCTAGATTTATTGAACTATTCATAAACAGCAGTGTCTCTTGAATTGCCTGTTAGGCAATTAATACAAATAAACACAAACAATTTTTCTTGAGGAGATACACCATGAGCATTAAAAAAACCACACTAGGTATGGGCGCAGCATTAGCAATGGCAGCGGCTACTATGGTCGCTACACCAACTATCGCATCAGCTGGCGAAGGCGCAAGTGCTAACATTCATTGCGAAGGCGTCAATAAATGCAAAGGCCATAATGACTGTAAATCTGCTGAAAATGCCTGTAAAGGTCAGGCTTCATGTAAGGGGCACGGTTTTGTTGCGATGTCTGCAAAAGCCTGTGATGACATTGGCGGTAAAGTAGGCAAATAAAAAACCTGATTACAGCTGAGCAGTGATTTATTAATTATTATTGATCATTGACAGCTATTTCTGGTTGTAACAAGCTCTGGTGACACGTTACCAGAGCTTGTTTCGTTTTTACCTGGCAGGAAACACTATGACACGACCTTTTCTTGGTTTTGGCCTGGGCTTACGCACAGAACATTACCAGTACGTACTGGATAACAAACCCGCAGTCGACTGGTTCGAAATCCTTTCCGAAAATTACATGGTGCCGGGTGGCAAACCATTGGCAAATCTGGACCTGATCCGTGCCGATTACCCTATGGTCATGCACGGCGTTTCATTATCCATCGGCAGTACCGATCCGTTAAATAAGAAATACCTGAAAGATCTAAAAGAACTGGCCCAACGGGTGGAACCGCACTGGATTTCTGATCATCTGTGCTGGACTAGCGTCGACGGCAACAATAGTCACGATCTATTACCTCTACCGTATAACGAAGTAACTATTAATCATATTGCCGATCGTATCAAACAAGTGCAGGATTACCTCGGTAGACAGATATTAATGGAGAATTTATCCAGTTATGTCACCTATAATGACTCAGAAATGAGTGAATGGGAATTCCTGAATGAGATTGTTAAACGTGCAGACAGTCTCGTCCTGCTGGATATCAACAATATCTTCGTGAGCGCGCATAATCACCATTTTGAACCCATAGATTACATTCGAGGCATCGACATCGACCGGGTTATGCAGTTTCATCTTGCCGGACACAGTTACAGTGGCGAAATGATTATTGATACCCATGACCACGATGTTTGTGACCCTGTCTGGACTCTGTATGCGGAAGCGCTAAAACATTTTGGCGCCGTCAGCACCATGATAGAGCGTGATGATAATATTCCCGAATTCCCCATGTTACGCGCAGAGCTGGCAGTGGCCGAAAGAATAGCCGCTGATACGCTGTCAGCGGATATGCTGCAAATACCTGAAAACCGCCTTAGCGGGGTAGCCTGATGCCCGAACTTCGTCAGCTGCAGCAGTCTTTTATGGGCTATCTGCTCGGGGAAGCCAGCCCGGTAGTCGAACAGATAGAATCGTCTGCTGATACATCAGCTCAGCAACGGCTGGATATCTATGCCACGGGTTATCGTCTGCGCCTGAAAGAAGCGATCATGTCAGATTATGGACGCCTGCATTTCTACCTGGGTGATGAGTCATTTGAACTCCTTATGGACAGGTATATCGATATGTATCATTCACCGCATACCAGCCTGCGTTATTACAGTGAGCATATTGAAGCCTTGCTTGCGGAACACAAACCCTTCTCTGAAGTCCCTGAGCTTGTTGAAATAGCCAGGATAGAACGCGCCTTTAATGACAGTTTTGATTCGGCAAACTGTAACACCATGAAGATTGAACAGCTGGCGCAGATACAGCCTGAAGATTGGCCGGAAGTACGCTTACAGTTTCATTCATCGCTGAAGGTGCTGCCCTGTGAATATAATTCTTTTCCTATATGGAAGGCTTTGTCAGAGGAAGAGACGCCACCCACACTGGTTAAAGAGAATTCAAGCTGGATAGTCTGGCGTAAAGAACTGGTGAGCCGTTACCGGACATTATCAGATGAGGAAGCAGATGCACTGAATATGGCCATGGCAGGGGGCAGTTTTGGCGAAATTTGCAAAAAATTGCTGGATCATTTTGATGAAGAAACCACGCCGCAACAGGCAATTTTCTTTCTGCAGACCTGGATCAATGAAAAAATGGTTTGCCAGCTTTCTGTCTAGACTCTGTTAAGAATTTCCTGCCTCTATCACCAGATGCTTTATACTGCTAGCTTAAGCAGCGTTTCCTATAGTTCCAGAGGTAGGGCAGGCAGGTAAAACACAAAATTTCTCCTCCCTGCTTCAGCCAGCCATTTAGTTCACTAAATCATCTGCAGCTTGCGGATAGCGCGTATTGCCAAAATCATGATAAGAGTGTAGCGATTACTTAGAAATGAAAATGATAGACAGATTAAAAGTTGCCGAGCTTATACTGGAAAAAATTGATAGTGAGAAATCATCCATCAAGAAAAGTTATGAAGAATCAAAAGACACTATTGGTTACTTTTATGTAGATGACTTACTGCCTGAAAAGATAGCGCTGGAAATCTATAAAGCCTTTCCACCTGCTGCAGAAATGAATCTCAATAAAAGTTTGCGTGAGTACAAATATATAGCGGCGCAAATGGATGATTATGATCCCATCTTAGAAGAGGTACTCTTCGCCTTTCAGGATAAGCGCATTGTTCGATTAATCAGTAGTATTTGTGGAATTGATAGCCTGTATCCGGATGAGCATTTATATGCGGGTGGAATCTCGCGTATGGAACAATCTCAGTTTCTCAACCCGCATCTGGATAATTCACACGATAAAGACAGAGACAAGTGGCGCGTACTGAATCTGCTGTATTACGTTTCACCAGGCTGGCAGCAGCGGTTTGGCGGGAACCTTGAGTTGTGGCCCGACGGAATGAAGGCTAAACAAATCACAATATTAAGTAAGTTTAACCGATTGGCGGTGATGGCTACGCATGAGTCTTCATGGCATTCGGTCAGTCCCGTGACTGAGGATACAGCACGATGTTGTATTTCGAATTATTATTTCTCAGATTCCCCGCTTAAAGATAATCTGGAGTTTCATGTTACTTCGTTCAGAGGGCGCCCCGAGCAGAAGTTTCGAAATCTTGTTTTGCAGGCAGACGCCGCCTTAAGGATGGGGATCAGAAAGGTTGTTTCCAAAGGTGTCGTCGATACCGGTCACGTCTATAAAAAATAAAAAATGGAAACATTACTCTCATCAATTGATTACAAAGACCCTATCTGGATTGCGGTGGCCTTTGGATTTGGTTTATTCAGCCGGCAGGTAGGTTTGCCACCGCTGGTTGGCTTCCTCATTGCAGGGTTTACGCTCAATTATCTGGGTGCAGAAGGCGGTGAATTTCTCAATGAGATGGCTGATGTTGGCGTCACTTTACTGCTTTTTTCGATTGGCCTGAAATTGCGTGTCAAAGAGTTACTGCGTGCTGAGGTTTGGGGGGTTACCCTCATTCACATGCTTTCCATCGTTGTCTTCCTGGCAGCAAGCCTTTTTCTGCTGAAATCTTTGCAATTGCCTTTGTTCGGTAATCTGGATTGGCCAAGTATTCTTATCTTAAGTTTTGCGCTCTCATTCTCCAGTACTGTTTTTGTTGTAAAAGTGCTGGAAAGCCGTGGTGATTTACTTTCACAGGTAGGCCGTCTAGCGATAGGTGTGCTGATTGTTCAGGATATTGCCGCAATATTATTTTTGGGTATATCAGAAGCAAAAGTCCCTTCATTGTGGGCGGCTTTACTAATCGTGCTGCTGGTTGCCGGACGTCCCCTATTAACGAGCTTATTAGAGAAAATTGGCCATGGGGAATTATTAGTCCTGTATGGGCTGGTGCTTGCTTTGGGTGGTGCCGCCCTGTTTGA
>DAOVWW010000213.1 GCA_030636465.1 Gammaproteobacteria bacterium | reverse complement strand
CGACTACAGCGAGTTGGGCTGGATATTGATCACGGTTATGCTGATCGGCCTGCTGGCGCCGTTGCTGACCGTTTTCATCGTGCAGCGTTCACGCCTGCACACCCAGCAATAGCGACAGGAATTAAAGGGGTGTGAGTAATTCTTACCGTGTACTGTTTTTGCTCCTCTGACCCCAAATTATTACAGACTTTTTATTCACAGGACCCTCCAGTAGAAGAACCTTGAAGAATCGGATGGGATACCCAGTTACTCATTCATTCCTTAAGTTTTTGCTATAATTACGGTTTTTAAATGTGCACTGGATTTACGTCCCAGCTTGCCGAACAGGGTTTATGTTTTGTCTAAAATAGTTATATCTGCGCTTTATCACTTCGTGATACTTGATGATTTTGAAAAGCTGCGTCAACCGTTGTTGGGATTAATGTTAAAAAATAACATTAAAGGCACGTTGTTACTCGCCCGTGAGGGTATTAATGGCACGGTGGCGGGGTCTCAGGCATCGATTGATACGTTGTTGGACTGGTTAAAGTCTGACTCTCGCCTGGCGGATGTGCGGCAGAAGGTGTCTTATGATGATGAAATGCCGTTTTACCGCACCCGGGTTAAATTAAAAAAAGAAATTGTTACCATGGGAGTAGAGGGCATCGACCCGACACATGTGGTGGGCACGTATGTTAAACCGGAAGACTGGAATGCGTTAATTTCTGATCCTGAAGTGACCTTAATCGATACGCGCAATGAGTATGAGGTGGGTATAGGTACGTTTGAAAATGCGGTGAACCCGAGTACGGAAACGTTTCGTCAGTTTCCTGATTTTGTTAAACAGAATATGGATCCGACTAAACACAAAAAGGTGGCGATGTTTTGTACCGGCGGCATTCGTTGTGAAAAATCCACAGCGTATTTAAAAGAACAGGGCTTTGATGAGGTTTATCATTTGCAAGGCGGAATTCTTAAGTACCTGGAAACGGTGCCCGAGGAAGATTCATTATGGCAGGGCGAATGTTTTGTGTTTGATAATCGCGTCAGTGTGACGCATACGCTTGAAAAAGGGCAGTATGATCAATGCCATGCTTGTCGCTTACCGATATCTGAAGACGATATGAAAAGCGAACACTATATTCAAGGTGTGAGTTGCCATCATTGCTATAATAAAAAAACAGACGAACAGCGTAAGCGATTTATGCAACGCGACAAACAGGTGCGGTTAGCCAGGTCGCGTGGCGAAGAGCATATTGGTTCGGATGTAACAAAAATTAGTCAACAGCGACGAGAACTTAAATACAAAAAACGTCAGGCTAACAATAAAGCTGACGTCTAATGTAAGCATTAATGGAAAAAGGTAGCAGAATTAATTAAAAAGAATTGGGGTCAGATAAAGAATTGGGGTCAGATCACAGATTTCTCTAATATAAGTATTATCTGTGATCTGACCCCAAATTATGATTCCATGAAAATGGGGGTAAGAACACAGTCGTTGATAATGTTAGAAAAACCTGACAGTGTTTGTTGTGTATGCAAGCGTCTCAAGTTGTCATTTTAGCCTACTTGCTAGCTCATCATATTCTTCATGGCAGTGGCTGGCTTTCTGCTGTTGTCCACATGCCGCATAAGATTTCCACAAGTGCTCCAGAACGTGTAAACGACCGGGGTCATCACCGTGTTGCTGATAGATTTCTTGTGCCTGTTTGAGAAAATCAATTGCCTCATGGTATTTCTCAAGATCGTAACTGGCCACGCCAAGGCTGGCTATTGTGTGTGAACGTAATACCTCATCACCACTTTCGTTGCACCAGTGCAGCAATTTACGAAAGTACTCGACAGCTTTTTCAGGATCGCCTGATTGGCCGGCAGCGCTACCCAGATTCCCCAGCACCATCACCTCGACATCCCGCTTACTACATTCACGTGCTACCGTAAGTGCCTGCTGTAGATAATCCATAGCCTTATCGTATTCTTCTTGCCTGACATATAGCATCCCCAGTATCGACAGCACATCCGCAAGTGATTCCAGCTCTTCACCATGCCTGGCCAGGGTCAGAGCTAAGTGAAGGTCTTCAGATGCTGGCGGCAAACTTCCAGATTCCAACTGTACGACACCACGTTGAAATAACAGCCTGGTTATCAGCTTGCTGTCTTCTAGCACCTTTGCCAGAACGAGACCCTTATCGATGTACTCGATCGCCCGTCCCATGTCTCCAAATTCATAAAATGATTTACCCAGCGTCAAGAAAGTATTCGATTTCTCCCTTGATATTTCATCTGTGTCTTTAGCTGGCAAAATTACAGGTTCGGGGGGCTTTCCTGTTTGTTGGTGATAGCAGGTAGATATTGCGGTTTCGATAGCCGCCCAACTCTCATACCTATCTGCTGCATCAGGCTGTATACAAGTACTGATAATTTCCCTGATACAAACAGGAAGGGCATTGGGTATTTCTCTTAATCTCCCCTCTCGATCAAGTTGTTTACGTGATTTTTCATCCTGCCCGGGATTAATACGCTGCCCGGTAAGCATTTCATAAAGAATGCAGCCCAGCGCATACATATCTGCACGCTGATCGACAGGAACCTCCGGGTCATACTGCTCGGGTGCGCAAAAGCCGGGGGTGCAGGGAAAAAGGATTGAATGCAACGAACCTGTTTCGTACTGTGTCGACATTCTGGAATACGACATCCCCATATCTGTGATTCGAGGATGCCAGTCTTCATCAATCAGTATATTTTCTGGTTTCAGGTCGCTGTGTACAAAGTTTTCAAGAGCCATTGTGGCATGATGCATGCCACGGGCAATACCAAGTGCAATTCCCAGGGATTGTATGAAACCTAGTGGTCGCCGCTTGCGTCGATTTAGTACAGTAGCAAGTGAAGGATCAGCATCTGGATACCGCCCCTCTATCCACTCGAGAATGATGCAGGGCCGTGGAGGATTGCTTAGCTGGGTGACACCAATAGCCCTGACAAGGTTAGGGTGTGTACCGAGTAGCACCCAGTTAACTGCCTCATCCAGAAATCGTTCTCGTATAATTCGTACAGACAGGTAGTCCTGCTTGAATGTCTTCAGTGCAACTTCGTGACCGGTAGTAGAGTCATGGCACTTGTATACGATACCCATGCCTCCCTCGATCGAGAATAGTGGCTGATATCGCGACTGTTCCTGAATCGCTCCGGAGGCATAGCTAGTACCGATGGTCACATTACATTAAGAGCCTGGTACGGTGAAGGTATTTACAAGGTATAAAGGAGTACTTCCGATACCAAGACCGAAGGCAATATCATTACCACAACCCGATATGGTGTAATTTATAGTCTGAGCACTGCCTGTTGGATTACGCACAAACATCCTGTAAGTTCCAGGATTCACTCCAGAGCCGATGGTAGATATGGTTTCGGTATAGGGGCTCACTGTTCCATCATCATCCCCATTATGCTGCAGGCACTGGCTTTGCAGGGTGCTTTTCGGATCGATTGTAGTCCCACCCGGCGTTTCCAGTAGCAGATCCAGGTCAACATTGGTATTCCATGTGACAACAATGTCAAGTGAACAGGCTTCTGTGCATGTTGAAGTCTGTGCATGGGCAGGTAGAAGCGCTGCATCAACTATTGGTCGCTTCCATGTGTCCGGTAACATCTTGCCTGCAGTGATGACTCCGCCAGCACCGGCAATAGTCTTGAGCAGGCGGCGCCGTGCTAATTCAGTGTTATTATCATTTTTTTCCTTCATTGTGATTTCCTGTAATCTTGGATTATTCAGTAAATTGAATACAGCGTGCGCAAGCCCTCTTGCACTAGATCATTATATCAAGAATTAGGGAAATTCGATATCTATCGAGGTATGAATTCTTCTATATGAGCACGCTGAAACTTCGGCATAATCTGATTTGATAAAAGGGGGCGGAGTGATCTAATTCCAACGGCTACTCGAAAATG
>DAOVWW010000069.1 GCA_030636465.1 Gammaproteobacteria bacterium | reverse complement strand
CTCGCCCGGTAGCACCTTCATCACGAATTTCACCACCTGATCCCGTTGCGGCCCCGGGATGAGGGGCAATGGCTGTCGGGTGGTTGTGTGTTTCTACCTTCATCAGGATATGTGCATCACCCTGCTGCCAACGGTAAAAACGTCCGGTCTCATCGAGACAGAAATTCTCCTTTTCATAGCCAGTGATGACGGATGAGTTATCACTGTAAGCAACAACCGTTCCCTGTGGATTCGTTGCATGAGTATTGCGGATCATGCCAAACAGAGACTGCTGCTGCTTTACCCCGTCAATCAACCACTGGGCATTAAATATCTTGTGCCGACAGTGCTCTGAGTTTACCTGGGCAAACATCATCAGTTCCACATCTGTCGGGTTTCTACCCAGGGTAGAAAAAGAATCCACCAGGTAATCGATTTCATCTTCGGACAGGGCCAGACCCCATTCCAGGTTGGCTCTGATTAATGCCTGTTTGCCATGTTTAATGATATCCACACAACGCATGCTGGCAGGTGTGTGTTCATCAAATAACAGTTCTGCCTGCTGCATGGAATCAAAAACTGTTTCTACCATGCGATCATGAATCAGCAGGCTAATACTTTCTTTTTCATTATCATCCAGCAGACGATGTTGTTTGAGACATATATGCCACACTACACCTCGCTCAATACGTAATACCTTTTCGAGATCACAATGGTGCGCAATATCTGTTGCCTTGCTTGACCACGGTGAGATCGTTCCAGGCCGGGGAACCACGAGAAAATGTTCGCCGGAAACATCCATTTCATGGCGTGTAGGGCCATAGTCAAGAATGCTGTTCAGGTGCTCAAGTTCCTGCTCATCAAGCTCACATTCTGATTTAATAAAATGCCAGTAGCTCGCTGAAACAGCATCGATGTCAGGGATTATTTCCGACAGTTGCTGTTGCAGCTTGTTGAGCCGAAATTCAGAGATGGCGGGAGCGCCTTGCAGAGACAAAAAACTCATAGTCTGGGACTCGATGTAATCAATTAAAAATAAAAAACCCGCCTGACAAAACCGGGCGGGTCATAGTAGAACTGTGTATCAAAAACAGACCTTATCGAAGCTGTTCATAAAGTAATTTAACTATCTGTGACGATACGTTTTCCGGTGCGGGCGTACCATCTTTAGCGGTTATCGCCACCGCCGTTTTATCACCTGTTCCAACAAGTAATATCTGGTAGATGTCATTGTCATAGCCTTTTTTATCTTTGTTGAACATCTTGCTGAAGAAACCCGGTTTTTTGTTGTGCAATTCAGGGTCGGCATAACGTACAAAATACACGCGTTTACTAATATCGCGGTCTTCTACACTGAACCCTACCCTGTCCAGGGTCTGGCCGACTCGTCGCCAGGCGATATCAATACCATCATTGACAATCAGACTTTCCTGTCCATTCGCATCTTTGATAATTGTTGCCCTGTCCGCGGCTTTATCTGCTTTAGCCACACTAGTAGATGCCGTTGCTTCTGTCTCACCCATTGCTACCATCAGTTGCGCTAGCATTTCGGCTTCAATGCTTTCATTTGGAGGGGTTGCTTCCCATACAGTCCGAACAGGGTCGACACCACTGTCAATAGTCGCTGTTTCTCTCATTCCCTGGTGAGTTAGATAAATTTCAGAAGTTTCAGCTGTACGGCCAGGTTCGACACGGAGTCTGAACTTGTCCCGCGTTGCATTGGTATAACTTGAGCCTACCCATTTATTCAGAAATTTTTGCGAGCCACGTAAGACACCCGCGGCATAATTTGTTGCCCAGGTTGTTTCCAGTATGCCGGTTTCCTTGTCTTCACGCTCGAGCGACAGGCCTGAAGAGAGAACAAAGTCTCTTGCATCCGACCAGGCCTCAGAATATGGCTGATAAACGACCAGCCAGCGCTGAGAACCCGCACGCTCGATATACATCTTTGGCACAGCCTTGCCATCTTTTGACGAGCTCGCCTGCGTATCGTTGCCAGTAGCAACATCATCCCCCGCAACTACCTTGGTCGCAGATTTTTGCCCACTGCTAACAGCTGGCACCGTCTGTTGATATTTTGGTACTGTCAGGCTTTTCTCCGCAGCATCAGAACTGAGGTCAGGTGGAATTTCCAGTGCAGAAATTTCTCTGCTTTCACGATAATCCGTCAACGCCTTCTGTTTTGGCTCTTTATCCTTTTTTGACCAGCTACAACCACCAGCAAAAGCCAGGAATAATGCGAGTAAAATTACTTTAGTTAGAGAATTATTCATTTATGCCTTTTTGCCACTTTAAATAGGTTAAGTATTATATAGGGAAATTCTGATGTGTACACCATGCCTCTGCAAGACCTGAATCGTAAAGCTACTAAGTTGTGCGTCGCAGTGAATGGCTATGTCCTTTGCAAGAAGCACAATGCCCTGGAGGGGTGCTGCAGAGGTTCCCTGAGTATTGGAAATATAAACATCTAGTCTAATCGCTTGTTTCTAAAAATATTTAAAGTGCACCAGCTTTAACCATGGCAGCCCTGACAAGTTGGTGGTTTTCACTTGCCAACTCCGTTAATGGCAGGCGTATACCCGCAGCAATTAAGCCCATCTCCTGTACAGCCCATTTAACAGGGATAGGATTGGCTTCTACAAACAAATCTCTGTGTAACCCAGTTAGTGGCTGGTTAAGGGTTACTGCAAGCTCACGATCATTATTTCTCGCAGCCTGAATCATTTCATGCATAGATGAGGGTGTAATATTCGCCGTGACAGATATCACCCCGTCACCACCGGCCAGCACAAAGTCCATAGCGGTGGCATCGTCACCAGAATAAAGGGCAAAATCATCAGGCCTGTTGGCTATCAGCCATGCAGCACGCTCAAGGTCACCGGTAGCATCCTTAAGCCCAACAATATTTGGTATTTCTGCAAGCCTCAAGCTGGTTTCATCTGCCATATCGCAGGCTGTACGGCCAGGTACATTGTAGAGTATCTGCGGGATATCAACCGCTTCGGCTATCGCTTTATAATGCTGATACAAGCCTTCCTGACCGGGTTTATTATAATAGGGAGTCACCAGTAAACAGGCATCGACACCCAGTTCTGCTGAGCGAGCAGTCAGGGTGATGGCTTCACGGGTAGCATTTGCACCGGTACCCGCAATAACAGGGATTCTGCCATTCACCAGTTTGACAACCCGGCTGACAACATCACAGTGCTCTTCCACATCCAGAGTCGCCGACTCACCTGTAGTGCCCACGGCAACAATTGCGTCAGTATTATTCTTAATGTGGAATTCAACCAGGCGTTCGAGTGCCGCCTGATCTACATCTCCTGCTCTATCCATAGGGGTGACGAGAGCGACTAGACTACCGTAAATCATCGTATTAAACCTGTAAAACAAAAATAGCAGGCAATATTACTTTGCTACCAGATATTTGACAAGAAAAGACGCCTGCCAAAAGGCGAGGCGTCAACAAGAGAGAAGATATGAAAAGTGATAAAACGTAAAACGATTACGCGGCATACTCGGTTATTGCTGCTACTTCTGCTACATTAACCAGGCTATTGATTGCTTCCCTGCGGCCATTGGCATATTCAATCTCTACCTCGGCATCCTTTAACCAGTGAAAACAGGGTAAGCCGGTACGATATGGCACCAGGCCATTTCTGAATAACTCAGGATGCTGATAAAGGATTTCGTCAGTTATAGGTACGAAAACGTTCATTGTCATGGTTACACTCCTGAAACATTTGAGTTAGGGACATCTGCTTTTTTACTCAATCCCTGTGGCTGGTTATAGTAAAGCAAACTGAACTGGTGACAGAACCTCAGGGAAATGGCAATAATATGTGTAAAAGTGGCAATGAAATGGTTTTTTTTCTACCCGAAGACTTCAGCCCTCTACTGCTATATTGTTGCGCGCAAAACCCATGCCAAATCATTAAGGAGCACAGGCTTTTATGAGTAAAACAATTGCCATTGTCGAAGATGACCCCGATCAGCGCGAGAATTATGCCGATGCCATGAAAATGCATGGTTTCGACGTCACAACATACCCGAACAGGCCAGCTGCTTTAAGCGGATTTAAGGAATCTCTACCGGACCTGGCAATACTTGATATTATGCTGGAGGATGAACCCGATGGGGGGTTTGACCTCTGTCGCGAACTGCGCAGCATGTCCAGAAACCTGCCAATAATCTTCCTTACTGCCCGGGATAGTGATATTGACACGGTATCCGGCTTGCGCCTGGATGCCTGGGATTACCTGACCAAGCCCGTCAATTTACAATATCTTGCCGTTCGAGTTTCTTCCCTGTTTCGCATAGTGGATACATTAAGCACCAAAAGTGAGACCACCGACAAAATATATCGTTTGGGAGATCTGATCGTTGATCAGCAAAGCATGTCTATACACTGGAAGGATCAACCGTTAAATCTCACCCTGACAGAGTACTGGCTAGTCGAGTCCATGTCGCGTCATCCAGGGCATGTAAGGACCTACGATCATATGATGCAAGTCACCCGTCAAAGCCTTGTTGAACACAATACAATTAATGGCTATATACGACGCATTCGCAACAAGTTTAAAGAAATTGACCCCAATTTCGATTCAATTCAGACTGTTTTCGGTGTTGGTTACCGCTGGAAAAGCTAGCCGGGTCTGTTTATGTTAAGGGTAAGCATTCGCTATAAACTACTGCTGGTTTTACTAACCCTGCTATTGATTCCCTGGATGGGCTATCAATACGTTCGGGAAATGAAATCCTTTGCCCTGCAGGGGCAGGAAGAAGCACTACTGCTGACTGCAGGGGCTATTGCCACCGTCTTACATGACCGGCCTGAACTGTTCTCTGCTGAAACCACCAACCCGGAAGCAGACATCAATATTGGTGACCTGCAGGTAATGCGTCTGGATCATCCTTTAACCATGGATGGCAAGCTGGGAGACTGGGGGCGGCTGGCTGAAAATGCCGGGTTTTACTCGGTACCAGAATTGTTGAGAAAACCCAATGACAAGGAAAGTGACCTGTCTTTTAATCATGTCCTTGGCAGCTGGGGGCGCTATCTCTATGCCCTGTTCATCGTTCAGGATGACATGGTCACTTTACGTGACACCAGTTATCGCAGACTCGACAACAGTGATTATTTACGTATTTATCTTCGTGATGCCAATGACACCATGACGCGCTACGCCGTTATTGCAGCAAAAAACGGGCGCATGGAAGTTTATACTATGGACGAAGACTGGCGCTATCCGCTAACCGGAGACCCTATCTACAGCATTGTTGGCTATTTTCAACAACTGGACAATGGTTACGCCATTGAACTTCGTATTCCCAGGGAAATGGTATCCGGTGATGCCCGGCTGGCCATCGCAATTGGCGATGTCGATGACATAAAAGAAAGAAAGCTGGAAACCGTGCTTGGAATTTCTGCAGCAAAAAACACCACCGAGCTGGGTAAAGTCCTGATTCACTCCCCCGAGATAGACAGAATACTCCATGGTCTGGATAAACCCGGTACCCGTATCTGGGTTATCGACCAGAACAAGTACGTGCGAGCGGTTGTTGGTGATCTCTCCTCGTCTATTGACAGCACAAGGACTCTCAGTGGTTCAAATATGAAAACCTTGCAGCTGTGGATGAATAGACTTCTTAACCCAGTGTTTAAAAGGATACTCAAACCCCCTGCAGATGATTTCAAAGATTTACCTGATGATACCCGTAAACGCAATGAAGCCGTCATTTACCAGGTGCTTGAGGGTGAACCGGCAATGGACAGACGCCCCAGCATCGATCAGAAAGCGGAGCTATTAATGGCCGCTCACCCGATACGGCATGAAGATAAAATAATGGGTGCGGTAATCGTCGAACGCAGCAGCAACAATGTTGTTGCCTTGCAAAATCAGTTACTGCAGAACCTGATTTCCATTACTGTCATCGTATTCGCCCTGGTTGCCGCTGCACTGATGACCTTTGCCTGGCGATTAACCCGGCGCATCAGACGCCTCAGCATGGCCAGCGGTCATGCCATCAACCCGGAAGGCCGATTACGTGATGAACATGATATTCCTGAAACCCGTGCCGGTGATGAAATTGGGGATTTGTCGCGCAGTATTTCGGGAATGCTGCTGCGCCTCTCGCACTACACGCGCTATTTGGAGCGCATGCCCGATACACTTGCCCATGAGCTCAACAACCCTCTGAATGTGGTCAATTCATCGCTGGAAAATCTTGGTACGCAGCATCCGGACATCGCTCAAAGTAAATATATGACGCGAGCCAGAAACGGTGTTAACAGGCTCGGTTCTTTGCTCGCTAGCCTGACCGAAGCGGGTAACCTGGAAGAAGCGCTCAAAACCGAACACCATGAGAAGTTTAATCTCAATGAAATGCTGGCCATGTTCATTGAGGGCTATCAGGAAAGCCACCCTGAATTTAAACAGGGTTTTCGCACGCAACTTCCCCAGCACAAAGTCATGCTTGACGGCAGCCCCGACCATATAGCGCAGATGCTGGACAAATTGCTCGATAATGCAATGGATTTTTGTGTCCCTGATCAGCCAATATCTTTGGCTCTAAGTGTCTGGAACCAGCAGGCAATTCTAAAAGTCATGAATATAGGTAAAACATTTCCGGCCGGCATGCAGGAGCGGCTTTTTGACCCGATGATTTCTCTGCGCCATACCGGCGACAGTCGCTCTCACCTGGGCATGGGCCTGCATATCGTCAGGCTGATTGCCAATGCGCATGGTGGTACGGTGGCGGCGAGGAATAACGAAGCGGGTAATGGAGTGGTATTTGAGATTAAGTTGCCGTTGGCGAAATAGAAAGCAGTCTCAAGTTCCAAGACCCAAGTTCCAAGTGAAAAGACTAGAAACAAAAGGCACAAAACATGAACGAGGGAAATGAATGGTTTGTCTTGGAACTTGGAACTTCTTTTAACTACTTCGCGCTACTGATATCCCAATGTACCGTGCAGTCCAGGATCGACAGGACGGAAATAAGATCATTCCGGGTGCCACCGCTCATTACCTCAACGGGTCGTTTGTTATCGAGATGGCGATTCTTTTGTTTAACCCAGAATAGTGACATCTGCGGGTTAGTTGGGTAGGTCGTTCTCAGCGCATCGCTGATATGCGCCAGTATGGAAACACGTTCCTGAATTTCTTTGTCATCAGGAAAAGGAATATTTTCACGGTG
>DAOVWW010000337.1 GCA_030636465.1 Gammaproteobacteria bacterium | reverse complement strand
GGCTACTGAGGCAATGCTAAAGCGCTCAGTCTCTGAGCATTACCGTTAATTCTTCCAGCTCAGTGATCAGGCCGCCAATAACTTCTTTAGATACCTTTGGCGTCTCGGCTGATGCTGTTACCGTTTCAGAAATATTATCTTCTGACTCAAGCTTCTGCCTTGCCCCACTGATGGTGAATCCTTCAAGGTAAAGTAGCGAACGTATATTGCGTATCAGCTCGACTTCATGCCTTTGATAATAACGGCGGTTGCCACGTCTTTTTACTGGATTGAGTTGTGAAAACTCCTGTTCCCAGTATCTGAGTACGTGCGGCTTAACCTGACAAAGCTCGCTGACCTCACCAATAGTAAAATACCTTTTGGCTGGTATAGCGGGCAATACAGAGTTGTCAGCTGGATCAAGCATGTCTCAATTAAATGTCCTGTTTCTCGTCTTGCAGGCTGGCGGTGTACAGCGCAACCCTTTCTTTTAGTTTCAGGCTAGGTCTGAAGGTTACCACGCGACGGGCAGAAATGGGAATTTCTTCACCCGTTTTAGGGTTTCTTCCAGGCCTGGGCGTTTTTTTCCTGAGGTCAAAATTGCCGAAACCCGATAATTTGACTGATTCCCCAGATTCCAGAGACTGGCGCATTTTTTCAAAGAACAGCTCTACAAATTCCTTGGACTCACGCTTGTTAAGCCCCAGTTCTTCATAAAGCCGGTCAGCCAGGTCTGCCTTGGTTAATGTCATTGCCATCCTATTTATCTCAACTGTGCGTCCAGATCAGCCTGAACCCCTCGAATCACACTTTGCATCAGACTTTCTGTTTCTCTATCCGTAAGAGTGCGCGAAGTATGCTGTAAGGTCAAGGTAAATCCGAGACTTTTTTTACCAAAATCAACATGTTCGCCCTGATATTGATCAAACAACTCCAACTTCGTCAACAGGTCACCAGCATGCTTTTTTATACACTTGATCACATCAATAGACTGCATTTTTGCTGCAATTACCAGCGCAATGTCGCGTTGCACCGCTGGAAATCGAGAAAATTCACTAAAAGCCGGAATTTGTGCTTCCAGCAGGCTATCCAGCCTTATTTCAAACAGGTATACCGCCTGCTCCAGGCCTAATTTAGCCTCTATCGCAGGATGTAAACGTCCGAGCAAACCAACGTTTTTCTTTCCATCTTTTATGACCGCCGCCTGCCCGGGATGCATTACTGGATGAACCACTGCAGCGAAAGAAAAGTCATTTTTTCGACCCGTTTGCGCTAGCAGGGACTCAACATCACCCTTGAGGTCATAAAAATCAACTTCTCTCTGGGCATCAATCCAGCTCCTCAATTCAGCATCTCCGGTAAGCAACCCTGAGAAATAACGATGCTGAACCAGGCTACTGCCCTGCTGTACAAATGTACGGCCCGTTTCAAATAGCTTCATATCCCCAATCTGACGATTAAGGTTATATTGCATAGTCTTGATTAAACCGGGCCACAGACTGGCACGCATAACAGACATATCAGCAGAAATGGGGTTTTCCAGTTCGACCGGCCGCGTTTCGGGAGAAAACAAATCGTGCATAACACGATCAATGAAGCTATACGTGATCACCTCCTGGTAATCGCTGTCGACCATTGCTGACTGTATGCGACGCAGTGGTAAGTATTTTTCTTCACCGGTACTGGGCTGCAGTCGTCCAACAGGCGCTTTTTCAGTTATATTTTCAAAACCGGTAATACGCGCCACTTCTTCAATCAGGTCAGCTTCTATATTGATATCAAAGCGGTATGAGGGCGCAATCACCTTTATAGTATCGGTTTTTCCCTTGATCTCCATATTTAAGCGACGCAGACTGGAAATCATTTTCCGGGTGGTGATATTAGTACCTAATAGAGAATTTAATCGCGTGTTTCGTAACACGACAGGCTCTTTAACCGGCATTTTCTTGACGATGGTCTTTTCAACTAGCGGCCCACACTGGCCTCCTGCTATCTCGGTCAGCAAGGCTGAGGCACGCTCAAGGGCTTCATTCTGTAATTGAAAATCTACGCCTCGCTCAAAACGATGAGAAGAATCTGAATGGATGCCACGGTCTCGTGAAGTGACGGCAACAATTTCAGGTGTAAAAAAAGCACTTTCAAGAAAGATATCCTTAGTCTGGTCGGTAACAGAGGATGCTACACCGCCCATCACACCTGCCAGCGCTAAAGGCCCTGACTTATCAGCAATTAGCAGATCTGTAGTTTCAGGCTTGAGGCTTGAGCCATCCAGCAGCTCCAGTTCCTCCTTACCATTGGCATAGCGCACCTCAATAAATGAGTCTAGCTTCGCCAGATCAAAGGCATGCATGGGCTGCCCCAGCTCTATCATGACGTAATTGGTCACATCGACACAGGCACCAAGACTACGGATACCTGACCGACGCAGGCGCTCTTTCATCCACAACGGTGTATTTGCAGCAACGTCGATGCCACGAATAATTCTGCCAACATAGTGGGGACAGCCGTCACTGGCGCTAAGTTTGACTGGAAGCCTACCCCTAGCCTGTACTTCCATTTCTACTGCTTTAACTGGTTTCTTCAAGCGGCTATTGGT
>DAOVWW010000289.1 GCA_030636465.1 Gammaproteobacteria bacterium | reverse complement strand
TATGCCACTGGATCAAGACTGTGTCTCCATCTCGTCTGTAGCTTATCAAAGATCACCCTGCTCTCAGGCGGCCCCCAGCTACCTGCCGGATACGTTAATAATGGCTTCTTATCCTTCGACCAGGTATCGATTACCGGGTCTACTATTTTCCAGGCATATTCCACTTCATCATAACGAAGAAATAAAGACCGGTCTCCCTGCAGTACATCAAGTAACAAATCCTCATAAGCATCAACTTTACTTTCGCCTTCATCAATCAGGGAAGCATTTAAACTGGTTTGGCGCGTTTGCATTTCATAACCCGGCTCTTTAACGGTGACTTCCATGCGCAGGCAATTACACGGCTGTATACCCAGCAATAACCAGTTCTGCTTCATCTCAGACTTGCTCACCTCACGAAAAAGCTGCTGTGGCGGGTGTCGAAAGCAGATGGATATCATGGACTGGCGCGTTGCCATACGCTTGCCTGTACGCAGGTAGAACGGCACTCCTCGCCAGCGCCAGTTATCAATATACAGCTTCAGTGCAGCATAAGTTTCTGTATTGCTGTCAGAAGGGACCCCTGCTTCTTCCCGGTAGGCTCTAACCCTTTCCTCATTCACTTCGCCGGATGCATAGCGAGCACGAAATGCCCGCGTCGCAACATCTTCTGCGGTGATTGGGCGAATGGACTTCAGCACTTTAACTTTTTCATCACGCAAATCCTCTGCATCCATAGAAGCCGGTGGCTCCATCGCCGCCAGTGAAAGCAGCTGCAGTAAATGACTTTGTATCATGTCACGCATGGCACCACTGCTGTCATAATAAGCAGCACGGGTGCCTACCCCGGCAGTCTCTGAATGAGTAATTTGAATATGATCGATGTAGTTTCGATTCCACAGAGGCTCAAGCATGGTATTAGCAAAACGAAATACATTTACATTTTGTACAGTACCCTTGCCCAGGTAATGATCTATCCGGAAAATCTGCTGTTCCTGAAGATGCAAACTGATACGCTGCTGAAGCAGTCTGGCACTGGCGAGGTCATAACCAAATGGTTTTTCGATAACGACCCGGCGCCAGCCATCAACTTCATCAAGCAAACCACAGTCGCCTAGCCCATTCACAACCAGACCAAATTCAGCGGGCCTGATCGCCATGTAAAATGCAATATTGCCGGGTGCACCAGCCGGCGCTGCAGCTGAGCCCAGATGCTGTTTCAATGATGGCCAGATATCTGCATGGCTGTAGTCAAGTTTGAAATAATCCAGTCTTTGCGCGAACCGTTTAAACACATCTGTTTCAAAACGCTCTTCTGTGGCAGAACTTACCCAGCTTTGTATTTCAGAAATGCATTTTTCTCTATCCCAGTCGCGTCGCCCGGTAGCCAGAATTTTTGTCTCCGGGTGCAGCTGCCCTGCTTTATCCAGTAAATACAGCGCCGGCATTAATTTTATTTTGGACAAATTGCCCGTGGCGCCAAAGATAACCAGTGTTGCTTTTTCCATTTTAGCTACACTCATCTTTCAGACCTCATATCTTCCGGAAGACACATCACCACCCTCCCCGGTCCAGTCTGTGTGAAAATACTCCCCACGCGGGCGATCGACTCGTTCATAACTGTGGGCACCAAAATAATCCCGTTGAGCCTGTATCAGATTTGCCGGTAACTCAGCACGACGATAAGCGTCGAAGAATGCCAGTGCGGATGACATAGCTGGCAGGGGAATTGCAAGTTCTACGCCCAGCTTAACAGCCTCTCTCCAACCTGCTTCAGAAACCTTAATTTCACCGATAAAGAACTTATCCAGCAACAGATTTTCCAGTGCAGGATTTTCATCATAGGCCTGACGGATATTTCCAAGAAAACGACTGCGTATGATGCAACCACCACGCCACATCAACGCTATATCTCCGAAATCAAGCTGCCAGTTATACTCTGTCGCGGCATCGCGCATCAGCATATAGCCCTGGGCATAGGAAATGATTTTAGAAGCGTAGAGAGCATCGTGGATAAATCCGAGGGCAAGCTTCCTATCGCCTTCAAACACAGCATGTGAGCTAGACAATAATGTGTCTGCGCGGACACGCTCATCCTTAATGGCAGACAAACAGCGAGCAAAGACTGCTTCGCCAATCATGCTTAAAGGCACACCGAGTTCCAGTGCACTGATACCGGTCCATTTTCCAGTCCCCTTCTGTCCGGCTGCATCAAGTATCAGATCGATCACAGCGCTTCCCTGTTGATCTCTGAAGGCGAGAATATTAGCCGTAATCTCTACCAGGTATGAATCCAGCACCCCTTCGTTCCATTCCGCAAAAACAGCCTGGATCTCCTCAATAGTCATACCCAGGCCAGATCGCATCAGATGATAGGATTCGGCAATCAGCTGCATATCGCCATATTCAATACCATTATGTACCATCTTCACATAATGACCGGCCCCTCCTGAGCCTATCCATTGGCAACAGGGTTCATCATCAACCTTTGCGGAAATACTCTGAAGTATCTCTTTTACATCCGGCCAGGCAGTGCTATCACCTCCGGGCATAATAGAAGGCCCATGACGGGCGCCTTCTTCGCCTCCAGAAATGCCTGTGCCTATAAAACGATAGCCTTTTTCTGATAGTTCCAGATAACGACGGTTGCTATCGGTAAAACGTGTATTCCCGCCATCTATAATGATATCGCCTTTATCCAGCAGGGGGAGCAATCTACTTATTAGTTCATCCACCGGTTTACCTGCACGTATCATCAGGATGATTTTTCGAGGTGCTTTTAGTGACGAAACAAATTCCTCTAATGTTTCAAATCCTGAAATATTGCTACTGCGTGCTGGCCCTTGCAGGAAATCTCTAATCTTGCTGGATGTGCGATTGTGTACCGACACCTTGTAACCATGATCATTAATATTCAGAGCCAGATTTTGCCCCATCACTGCCAGTCCGATCAGGCCGATATCTGCTTCAGTCATAAAAACTCCTTTGTATTGAAAAAACCTTTTGTCAGGAACATCAACAATCCTTAATTTGTCAAAAAACTTGACTAAAATCATAGCTCAAAAGATTGGATGTGTTAGATTATCCTACAATAGATACAATCAAAACCAATGGGCATCTCTATTTATTCATGAATAAATAGAGATGCCCATATTCCAGACAATACAAATGATGGATACAAAAATGAAATTTAGATACGCACGCTTCCTGTCTCTCTTCGCTCTCGTTTTCGCCGGGGCAAGCTGGG